>JAUWOH010000297.1 GCA_030612225.1 Desulfobacteraceae bacterium | reverse complement strand
TTTCTTTTTAAATTTGCGAATATCCACCTTGCCAGAAAAATCGAACAGGCGGAATTGAGGCTTGATTTTCTTAAATATTTTAAAACCGCTTTACAGAACAGGTGCATGCGTAAGGGCAAGGTATTTGTCCACCTGGGAACTGTAGTCAATCCTGATGTTTGCGTCCTTATTGCCGATTTTTTCATGAGAGTTAATTCCGTAAAATGGAGTATTATTTCAGGTATTTATGAAAAGAGACTGATTGTCATTTTTAGAAATGACGGCATTCGCAGGGACGCAGGAAAAGTGGCACAAAAAAACTTCGGGTTTTTCGGTTCTGCGGGCGGGCATAAAAGCATGGCTCGTGCAGAGATGCCTGTTGCCGATTTAAAGGAATACACAGATTACAAGGATGATAAAAAACTGCTAAGTTGGATAATAAACAGGATTGAAAAAAAGACTGATAAAAAGCATGAATGCAAATGATATAACTGTTACCATTCTCGGTTCAGGAACATGTGTTCCTTCACTTAAGCGAAGTTCTTGTTCCGTTCTCCTGAAAGTAGGTGACTCAAAGCTGCTATTCGATTCAGGGCCGGGCACAATGAGAAGACTTCTTGAAGCCGGAACAACAATATTCGACATTTCTTTTATCTTTTACAGTCATCTGCACCCTGATCACACCGGAGAGCTGGTTACCTTTTTGTTCGCAACCAAGTATCCTGACACAAACAGCCGAACAACCCCTTTAACGATCATAGCAGGACGTGGTTTTTCCACTTTTTACAAAAGGCTTAAAAATGTTTATGGAAACTGGATAGAGCTTTCTCCGGGTCTGGTAAACATAATTGAGCTGGACAACACAGGCCCGGATTCGATTCGTTTCGATGACTTTACCGTAAAGTCGCTTCCGGTTGAACATACTGATGAGAGTATAGCTTATAGAATAAACATAGCTGGTGGGAAATCGGTGGTCTATTCAGGTGATACGGATTTCAGCAATAATCTGATTTCACTTGCTAAAGATGCAGATCTTCTTATCTGTGAATCGGCTCTTCCTGATGAATTAAAGGTTAAAGGTCATCTGACCCCTTCCCTGGCAGGCGAGATTGCAACACGGGCAAATGTTCGCAAACTGGTCCTGACCCATTTTTATCCGGAATGCGACCAGACAGATATTGAAAAGCAATGCCGCAAAACCTGGGCCGGCTCGCTTGTTCTGGCAGAAGATTTGATGAATATAGATATTGCTTAAACCAAATTAGTCGTCTAATCGATCGGTTTTTCTCTTTTGGGGATTGTTTTTTAACCGCTTTATCCTCCGGATTTTTTTCCGGCGATCAGGGGTGTGAGTTCCTTTGGGAGGAGTATATCTTTGGGTGCGCCTCTCATATATTAGCATTTTCGGGTCGGAAGTTTCATTAAATTTATTCCCAAGGTATTCTCGGACAGCTTCTTTATTGCTCTCAATCAGATAGTTGATCCGGACCTCCATCTTTTGGCATACTTCACAGAGCTCTTCTGCCTCGTTGAGGAGCGGGGCAGTGCAAAGTTTACAAACTGCTTCATTCATCTCTATCCTTCCCCTTTCATACTTTTAAAATCCAATACATCATTCTGAGTCCAATATTTTATTTACTTTACGTGATAGTTCTTCCATATTAAAGGGCTTTTGGATAAAATCGTTGCATCCTCGCTTCAGTATTTCCGTGGCCTGGCCCTCGACACTGTACCCGCTGGAAAGAAGTACTTTTACTTCGGGGTTGATTTCCTTTAATTTGTCATAGACTTCACCACCACTTATTTTCGGCATAATCAAATCCAGGATGACCAGGTCAATCTTGGCGCTGTTGGCTTGATATTCTGAAATCGCTTCCTTACCGCCGATTGCTTTAAGCACTTTATAACCTAATCTTTCAAGCATCTCAATGCTGACATCAATTATAATTTCCTCATCGTCAACCAGCAAAATCGTACCCTTTCCCGGTTTAACACTGATTGGACCTTTGTGGGGGAGGTATGTATGAATATTCGGTTTATCCAATGCCGGAAAATAAATAGAAAAGGTCGTTCCGGCACCTTGCTTGGAATCGACGTCGATATACCCGCCATGGGCTTTAATGATGCCATATACAGATGCCAACCCTAAACCCGTGCCTCTGCCAAATCCCTTTGTCGTAAAAAAAGGATCAAAAATGCGTTCCAGCGTTATAGTATCCATGCCTTCACCAGCATCGGTAACTTGCAGCATCACATAATTTGCTGCCACAGGTTTGTATGGCTTATCCGTCATATCTTGGCTACTGACGTTCATGGTTTTAATGGTGAGGTCGCCTCCCATCGGCATTGCATCGGCAGCATTAATAAATAAGTTGAAAAGAACTTGTTCTATCTGGGTCCTGTCCGCCTCGATTGCAGACAGGTCTGATTCAAACTGACGGTTAATCGTAATCTCCTTTCGGGTACGACCAAATGTATTAGCACTATCGTCAACAATCTGGTTCAAAACAAGGCGTCTTACTTCATATTTTCCCTTCCTGGCATAACCGAGTAGCTGACTGGTCAGCCTGGCACCGCTTTTAATACTTTCTTCTATATTTTTTAGTTTTTTGTAGTGTGGGTCTGTGCTTTCAATATCAAAAAGCAGCAGTGAAATATTTCCCTGGATTCCCATCATTAGATTATTAAAATCATGAGCAATGCCGCCTGCAAGAGTTCCAATCGACTCCATCCTTTGGGCATGCTGCAATTGTGCTTCGAGTTTTTTCCTTTCGGAAATATTACGAAGGATCACCAGTATTCCAGCAGGGTTTCCTTCATGGTCTTCATACCTTGAAGCGCTGATGCTGACATCTATGAGCCGCCCATCTTTTGTATATCGTTTGGTTTCAATCCCATGGCATGAGGTTCCGTCTTCAACGAGTCCTTTAATTACTGCCATGGTTGATTCTTTCTCAAACTTCGGGAGAAACGGGATACGTTCCCCTTCCACCTCTGCAAGCGTCCAACCGAATATTTTACTGAATACAGGGCTGACATATTTGGTTCTACCTTGCAAGTCGTAAATAACAACGGCGTCGGCTGATGAATAAATCAAAGAGCGGTACAGCTCTTCAGCTCTTTTAGATTCTTTGTAAAGCTTCCTGAATTTTTCTTCGCTTTCCCGTAAAGCCTCTTCTGTGCGTTTCCGTTCGGTAACGTCTCTCAGGCTCCCTTCATAGTAAAGTACACCACCGTCAGCGTCTCGGACAGTTCGGGAATAATTTTCCACCCAAATGATAGTTCCATTGTACTGACGCATCTGTATTTCAAAAGCATGGCGGCTCTTTTGAGTTTCAATATGCATTTTAAACTGATTTCGATCTTCCGGTGTGACATATAAATCCTGTGCATTACGGCCTAAAAATGTTTCCAGATCAGGATACCCGAGAATTTCTACCAGGGTCGGATTTGCATCAAGAATATTGCCATCCGGTGTTGTACGATAGAGCCCTACAGGAACACCGTCGAATAGGCTCCGGTAATGTTCTTCACTTTGTTTTAAAGCCCCTTGTGTCAGCTTGAGTTCGGCAAGGCGCTGTTTAAGACGAATGAAAAGATCTTTGAGTTGAGACTGCATATTGTTAAATGCCCCGGCCAGATCGCCGATCTCGTCCTTGCGCTGTAGCAGAGAAACATATTCGTTAGCTTCCCATTCACCTTTTCCAAGTTTTTTTGCCGCCCTGGCAAGTTGTTCAATGGGCAGGATGTAGCGAAGACCCGAACTTCGGCCTAACAGGTAGACACAGGTAAAGGTAAGCAGGAGAAAAAGTGCTGAAACACACGAAATGATAACTCCCTGACGGGAAATAAACTCCTGGTAATGAGTCGTGATTTTTTCTGCTTTGTTTTGCATTGCGACAATCGGGGCGGAAAACTCATCAATATAAGTTGTAGCCGCAATCATTAGCTGTTGGCCGGAGAAAGGCTCATGGACCGGGGTCATGGTCATGTATTTACGTCTTGTCGTTTGGTCTGCCTCAAGCCAATCATAGTAGCCTGAAACTTCCTTACCCGAAAGTGTCGGTTCAAATATAGCCCACCATGAAGGTAGTTTCTCGGACAGCAATTGCATGTCAAAGTCAATGAGATTCGGGTTTGGATGAATCCGCATAATGCCGGTACCGGCTTCATATAGGCAAGTATAGCCGGTCTCGCCGACTTTTTGCATAGTAAAATTTTTAAAATACTGATTTTTCTGGAGATCTTTAATGGTGAGTCCAGGGTTAGCTTGCAGGAATATACCGATCTGTTTCGCGACGTCCCTCGCCTTAGCCCGGATAATTTTCTGACCTAACAGTTCCAGCTGCTGTTCGGCATCTTCGTTCAGTTCATCAGTTGATCTCTGGATCAGGTCAGAGATGTGGTTTTCTGCAAGAAAGGCTCCGCTAATTGTAAAGACAAGAAGGAGCAAAACCGGCATAAGCGATACAAATAAATAATCTTTTGTGAAGCGTTTAGCCAGCGATTTAGATACTTGATCGACACTCTTCATTAGATCCTCCATCTCAGATTGCCTTTTGC
>JAUWOH010000250.1 GCA_030612225.1 Desulfobacteraceae bacterium | reverse complement strand
AAATTTAACAAAGTATTGCCTTTTTTTAAAAAAGGGTATAATTTATAGAGTTTATTTTGGAAGAAAATTATAATCTACATGCGAGGCAATAAATGAAAATCGAAGAAGTTCCCCAGGAACGCGGAGCGATATCTGGTAATTTTCATGAGGTCTGTTACGCGGTTGATGATGACGGTCATTATGTGTTAAGGGCGAGCGCGGGATGGGAACCTAAAAACATAGCAAACAAGCAGGTGTGGGAAGTAATTGAGCAGGAGATAGCAAAAACGCTAAAGGGGATACATACCGGTAAACTAAGCCCACTTGCCTTTCACATGGCAAAAAATCAGATGAATACAAGACTGCTAGCCCAATACGCAGGTTATAGCCGGTGGCGGGTAAAAAGACACCTTAAGCCCGCTGTATTCAAACGTCTTACCCCGGCTGTTCTTGAGCGATATTCAGATATTTTTGGAATTACACTAAAACAGCTTCAACAGTTTCCTGAAAAAATATAGCAACTGAGGCAATATACAAGGATTTATAACTTAATGAAAATTGATTTTAAACATAGACATTCAGCTCACTGCGAAAGCGGTGTTTCTTCAAACCTGCTTTTTCATTATGGGGTTGATATCAGCGAAGCCATGGCTTTCGGAATCGGAGGAGGCATTTTTTTTGGATATTTACCTTTTTTAAGGGTAAACAAGCTTCCAATAACAACGTTCCGTTGTGAAGTGGGGGGCATCTTTAAACGTCTGACCAAAAAATTTGGAGTTGATGTTTACTGGAAAAAATTTCGCAGCCAAAAAAAGGCCATGGATGCTTTGGATCGCTGTCTCGAAGAAGGTATTCCTGTGGCATGCAGGACAGGTGGATACTGGCTGCCCTATTTCCCTTCTGCGCTCAGGTTTCATTTTAACATGCACAACCTTGTTGTTTATGGTAAAGAGGGAGATGATTATTTAATCAGCGATCCTGTTTTCCAGGAACCCGTAACATGTCACCGAAAATACCTGTTGAAAGCGCGTTTTGCCAAAGGCGCCCTTGCACCTAAAGGTACAATGTATTATCTAACCAGTGTGCCTGAAAAAATAGATTTTGCTCCCGCAATCATTAAGGGTATAAAAGAAGCTTGTCATAGAATGCTGAAAACACCAGGACCAATCATAGGCGTTAAGGGTATCCGTTTTCTTGCAAACCGGATCGAAAAATGGCCAAAAAAGCTGGGAAAACGCAAAGCAATCCTTCATCTTGTCCAGCTTATCCGCATGCAGGAAGAATTGGGCACAGGCGGAGGCGGATTTCGTTTTATGTATGCTGCTTTCCTGCAGGAAGCCGCCGGAATTTTAAAGGAAAACCGTTTGCTTGATCTGTCCACTAAAATGACATCAACAGGTGACAGATGGCGGGAATTTGCGGTTATTGGTTCACGCAACTGCAAAAACCGGGCAACGGAATTGGATTCATTCGAAGCAATGGCCGATATTTTGCGGGACTGCGCCAACAGAGAAACTGAGATATATCAGGAGTTGATGGCAGTTTTTCATTAGCAATTGCTTAATTACTAATTTTGTGCTTTTTATTGCAAAAAAATCAATTGGAGAAATCAGGCCCCTCAATCACTGAGCGGCCAAAGGCCTTAAGGAGCGTCACTTCGTGACTTGAAGAGCAGCCCTTCGGGCTTTAAGGAGCGGCCTTCGGCCTTAAAGAGCGTCCCGCTATGCGGGACTTTAAGCCTAAAGCGAAGCGCTCCTCAAGTGAAACGCTCTTTAAGCGAAGCGTTCAGTTCATCCTGAACAGGATTAACAATATTAAATATGACAACTCAAGAAAAATTAAAAAAGCTAATTGTTGACACGTTGCACCTCGAAGACATTACGCCGGAGGAAATCGAAGATGACGAGCCGTTGTTCGGCGAAAAACTCGGCCTTGATTCTATTGATGCCGTTGAAATAGTATTTCAGGTCGAACATCACTTTGGCGTGGGTATTAAAGATATGAAAGAAGGACGTCCAGCCATGCAGTCCATTAACACTCTTGCTGCATTTATTGAGGCCCGCCTTTAAATATGAAACCTGTAGCACCCGTTGCCATAGCCGGAATCGGCTGTATCTGCTCCGCAGGACTGGTGCTAAAGGAGTGCACAGACTTTTTGTATAAAGGAAAGCGTAATCCCGCACCCCCGGTTAATTTTTCCACCAAATTGACTTTTCCTGTTTTTGAAGTCCTTGAGGATTTTTTTCAGTCCAGCTTATTTAAAGAACAAAATATTCTTCGGACCTGCAAACTGGCATTGACAGCAACACTTGAAGCAATCAGCGATGCAGGATTTGATCGTAAAACACTCGAAACGAAGCGTGTAGGTGCCTGTATAGGAACTAATGTCGGCTGTTCCATGCATAACGAATCATTCTCTAATGATGGCATGGAGGACAAAACCTCATTCATTACCCCCGTGAACAGGTTTTTGTTCAGCAATCCTACCAGCTCTATAGCCTCGGAATTCAAAATTACAGGACCATTACAGACTGTAGTTAATGCATGCTCATCCGGTAGCGATGCATTGGGACTTTCTGCTTCATGGATTAGATCCGGAATATGTGATATTGTAATTACAGGCGGGGCGGATGAAATGTACCAGATTACCTATACAGGTTTTAAATCACTCCTTATTAATGACGATTCTCCGTGCAAACCTTTTGACCTAAACCGAAATGGCCTGAATCTCGGAGAAGGAGCGGCAATTTTTATACTGGTATCGGAAGAAATCGAAAAAGAAATGAAAAAAGGCCCGCGTGCTTATATACTGGGCTACGGATCAGCAACTGATGCGTTTCATCATACAAAAACCAGGCCGGACGGCAAAGGTCTTAAGCTTGCCATTGAGGAAGCCATGGAGACCAGCGACACAACTCCTTCGGATATTGCTTTTATAAATGCCCATGGAACAGGAACTCTTGACAACGACCTTGTGGAAAGCCGGGTCTTATATGAAATGTTTCCCGGGGTTCCTTTTTTTTCAACCAAAGGTTACACAGGGCATACTCTTGGTGCGGCAGGAGCTATTGAAGCGGCATTTACCATAACCTGTCTTGAGAAAGGCAGGGTACCCGCAAGTGTCGGTTTTACTACCCCTGATCCTGAAATGCCACCGGCCTACCCGGTCAAACAAAATTCAACTATCAACGGTAATAAAGCTCTTTCAGAAACCCTTGCCTTTGGCGGCAATAATTCGGTTTTAATTCTTTCAACAGGAGAACATCAGCCTTGAAAATCTCAATTAAGGGTATTGGTGTTTTGGGTGGATTCGGTTGCGGCATAGGTGATCTAAATAAGGCTCTTATCACAGGGAAAAGATCTTCAAGTACCATGGTCATAAAGACTACGGGTGGCGACATTGAAGTTCCGGCTTTTCTTGCAAATACAGACAGACTTAAATCTTTTGTCAATAAAAGGGACCTGCGGCGGATAGATCATTACATCCGCATGGCTATCCTGGGGTGCTTTCTCGCCCTTGAAGATGCTGACATGCTGCATGCAAATCGGGGAAAAATGGGAATTATCATTGCTACAGGCTACGGTTCGACCTGTAACACTTTCGATTTGCAAAATTCCGTTATAACCGAAGCGGCGCCCTTTTGCTCTCCGATCCAGTTTTCAAACTCTGTTCATAATGCAGCAGCCACCTATATTTCAATTTTATTAAAAGAAGTGGGACCCAATTTATCAGTCAGCCATTATGATATGTCCATTACATCTGCCTTTTTGAGTGCGTACCAATGGCTGCAGGAAGAACGTGTTGAATCGGTTCTGGTTGGCAGTGTTGATGAATATAGCAAAATACTGGGTTACTTCTGGCATTGCCTTTATAATAAGGGCAATAAAAAAGAAGGCTTTGTTGGTAAAATGAACCCGGAGCATGCAATTATTGGTGAAGGTGCAAATTTCTTTGTTTTAGCCAGAGAAAATGAAACAGCTTCTCCTTATGGTTTTATTGAAGATGTCAAGATGGGAAATTTTAAGCGCAGGGGAATAAACCTCCCTGAAAATGCCGCTTTCTTTTTAGGTGCAGACGGATACAGCGAATGCGACGAGCAGTATGCAGAGTATATTCCTGAAAAGGCTTTGGTTGCTTCTTATTCACACCTGTATGGAGGCCTCCCTGTGGGCACCGGTTTTGATATTGCCATTGCCGCTTTGAGCAACAAATCCGGAACTATCTTTAAATCCGGAGACTCTTCTATATTTAATTCGAACCGGTTGAATGTAATCCGACACAATGAAAATCTTGGCTCAAGACGTATCTGCTGTTTAAAGCTTGGTGCAGGAGGCAGCTACGGATGGATCAGCTTAAATCAGTAAATATCCGAGTTAAAAGGGCTCGGCCTTGATCACCTTGTAAGGGGTTACATTGTAAATGCCACACGTTGCGGGTTACAAATTGCGTGTTTCGAGTTGTTAATCGGAAACAATCCCTTTTTATTAACCCGTACCCCGAAACACGTAACTCGTAACATGGACTAATCAATTCGGTATAGCCGTTTGTCTCTGATCTGGCCAATAAGACCAGGTTTAATTTGATAGAAATCAAAATGCCACTATCTGAAACAAAGAAAAAACGCGACCAAAGCATCAAAGAAAAAGCACTCGTTGTAAAGGGTCTGGTCAAAACATACAAAGGTTCATCTGAACCGGCTCTTTCAGGATTGGATATTTCTGTTAACTACGGTGAGATTTTTGGCCTTTTAGGACCTAACGGTGCCGGGAAGACAACTGCAATATCCATAATGAGTACTCTTTTGCGGCCAACCAGCGGAAGCGTTATAATTTGTGGTATTGATGCCGTCAAGCATCCAAATCGAATTAAGCAATTAATAGGCCTCGTACCTCAAGACATCGCCCTTTACACTGATTTAACGGTTAGGGAAAACCTGCGATATTTCGGCCGAATCTGCGGGCTTAAAGGCCAAGTACTGAATGACCGGATTGCCGAATGCCTTGAAATGGTTGGACTGGAGAAAAAAGCTAACCAGCGCATATTTACATTTTCCGGTGGTATGAAGCGTCGTGCCAACCTGGCAGCAGGTATCCTTCACCAACCTCGCATCCTTTTCCTTGACGAACCGACTGTCGGAATCGACGCACAGTCTCGGAATATGATCCTGGAAAAACTCTCCCTGCTTAAAGAAATCGGGACAACCATGATTTACACAACC
>JAUWOH010000018.1 GCA_030612225.1 Desulfobacteraceae bacterium | reverse complement strand
AAAGGACCTATTTTACTTTTACATTCTCCGAAAGCAGTAGTTTCTTCGGGATCAAGGGCAGCCTTCCAGACTCCGTCGCCAATGCGCGCAGCCTCTTCAATCGTAACTTTTAACCCCATGGTGTTTCTCCAGATACTTTTTGAGCGAGCCGTAAGTAACAGCAAATGTAACTGAACTATAGAAATTCAAATAGCGGATGCCGTCCTTATTGTCAACTTATCATTTATAAGATCATTTATAAGATTTACAACGGAATTTCACGGAAATTTCACAGATATTAGAAAGCCATAATTCAATGAATCCCCGTCTGCCGACAGCGGGCAGGTGCGTGCAATTTCGTGGCGAAAAATAATTAGATTACTATTGCCAAACTATATTATTTTTTGTATCAGAGCTTGATGGCGTCGTAAAAAGTCTCATCTACTGCGTTGTAGCGGTTTTTCAGGAACTCGACATACTATGGGTATAGTCTCGTCCCTGAAAAACCGCTACGTCTTGCACCCCGAGGGCACTTCCTGCGGGGCGTATATGGAACTTTCTACTTAGCCATCCGGCGCTTATTCAAAGACTTTTTGCGAATTAATCAGAGCTTAGAACTGATAAATTCCCTCTGCCTACCCTTTGAAAACAGGATTTTTAACACAAAATGAAGACAATGAAAGCACTTTTAGCACTGGAAGACGGGCGCACATTTTCATGCCGCAGCTTCACCGGTTCGGGAGAATCCTGGGGTGAGATTGTATTTAATACAAGCATGACAGGTTACCAGGAGATACTGACCGATCCTTCGTATAAAGGGCAGATGGTAACAATGACCTATCCTTTAATCGGCAATTACGGTGTCAACAGGCAAGATATCGAATCAGATCGAGTACAGGTTTCCGCCTTTCTGATGAAAGAATATCAAAGTTTTCCCAGTAATTACAGATCTACATCAACTCTTGCCGATTACCTGAAAAAGCAGAAAATTCTCGGAATAGAAGAACTCGATACCCGTGCAATTACAAGGCATATTCGAAACACCGGTGCCATGCGTGCATTTGTGTCAACCGAGGATTTGGATCCGTCTTCTCTTGTGAGGCGGGCAAATGAAATTCCTCCTATGGAGGGGCAGGATCTTGCAAAAACTGTAACAACCAAAGTTCCCTTTTACTGGAAAAACGGCTGTCCTGAATTTTTTGATTCTAAACATCCTGCTTTAAACAATAGCGTCTTTAAATACCGAAAAGAAAAAAAATCTGTGGTCGCCTTTGATTTCGGCATTAAATATAATATATTAAGATGCCTGGAATCTGAAGGCTTTGAAGTTCTTGTTGTGCCTTCTTCAACAACAGCCGATACCATAAAGGAAATGTCGCCGGACGGAATTTTTCTTTCCAACGGCCCCGGCGATCCGGAACCTGTAATTGATGCCATTGAGACAATCCGATCCCTTTTAGGATATCGTCCCATATTCGGAATCTGCCTGGGACACCAGCTCCTGGGGCTTGCGCTGGGCGGAACTACCTTTAAACTAAAATTCGGTCACAGGGGCGGCAATCAACCCGTAAAGAATCTTTTAACAGGAAGAATCGAAATTACATCTCAAAATCATGGATTCGCCGTTGACCTCGATACTTTGAAAGGGAAAGATATCGAAATAACACATATTAATTTAAATGATAATACCCTGGAAGGGTTCAGGCACTTGAAATATCCTGCCTTTGCAGTGCAATATCATCCCGAGGCCTCTCCTGGGCCCCACGATGCAGGATATCTATTTGATGAATTCAAAAAAATGATAACAGCCTTTTAAAAAAGATTCTGACAGGATTTACACGGCGTCGCCTAAGCTATGCCGAGGCACGCAGGATATACAAGATTTTATATTATTAAAATGATAAAATACCGTAACTCAGGTTCAGGGTTCACAGTTCACGGTTGACTGTATCCTGAATGACATGATGAGCTCAGATAACTCATAGTTTATCAGTTTAATAGCTATCAACTCATCTGTTTAACCCTGAACCGTGAACCCTGGAACTTTGAACCTGAGTTGCAAAATATTTATAAAAAATGCCAAAACGAACAGACATAAAAAAAATTCTAATCATAGGCGCAGGCCCTATTATCATAAGCCAGGCATGTGAGTTTGACTACTCGGGCACACAGGCATGCAAGGCTTTAAAAGAAGAGGGGTTCGAAGTTATACTTGTAAACAGTAATCCTGCAACCATCATGACCGATCCTGAGATGACCGACAAAACCTACATCGAACCTGTAACCCCTGAAACTGTTGCAATGATTATTGAAAGGGAAAGGCCTGATGCACTTTTACCGACATTAGGCGGACAAACAGGCTTAAATACCGCCATAGAAGTTGCCGAAATAGGAGTCCTAGATATATTCGGTGTTGAAATGATAGGCGCATCGGTGGAATCTATCAAAAAGGCTGAAGACAGGGACCTTTTCAGAAAGGCGATGAAAAAAATAGGTCTTCGCATCCCTAAAAGCGGTATTGCAACGGACATGGCTAAGGCCAGGGCCATTGCGGATGAAATAGGTTTTCCGATCATTATACGCCCTTCTTTTACCCTGGGCGGAACCGGTGGCGGTGTGGCCTACAATCCCGAAGAACTTGAAAAGCTGGCAAAGTCCGGCATAGATGCGAGTCTTATCAGCCAGGTCATGCTGGAAGAATCGGTTTTAGGCTGGAAAGAGTATGAACTTGAGGTAATGCGGGATAGAAATGACAATGTTGTGATTGTATGTTCTATTGAAAATATGGATCCCATGGGGATACACACAGGCGACAGCATTACGGTTGCTCCAATTCAGACCTTGAGTGACAAAGAGTACCAGGTAATGAGGGATGCATCCATTGCAATACTTCGTGAGATAGGTGTTGATACCGGGGGATCTAACGTTCAGTTTGCCGTTAATCCGAAAAACGGCGAAATGATCGTAGTTGAAATGAATCCAAGGGTTTCTCGCAGCAGTGCCCTTGCCTCCAAGGCTACAGGCTTTCCGATTGCAAAGATTGCGGCCAAGCTGGCTGTTGGATATACTCTTGACGAAATTACAAACGATATTACAGGAGAAACCTTTGCAGCCTTTGAACCGACCCTTGATTACTGTGTTGTAAAAATACCGCGCTGGACATTTGAGAAATTTCCCGAAACCCGGGACTTTATTACCACGTCCATGAAATCCGTGGGTGAGACCATGGCTATCGGCAGGACGTTTAAAGAAGCCCTGCAAAAGGGATTAAGATCCCTTGAGATCGGCAGATTTGGATTAGGTGCTGATGGAAAGGATGGAAACCTGCCGACAAAATTCGAAATTGAACAGAACCTGGCAACACCGAATTCTCAGAGAATATTTTACCTGCGGTATGCATTGCTGGCAGGTATGTCAATTGAATCAATTTATGAATTAACCGGTATTGATCCGTGGTTTTTATACCAGCTTCAGCAGATTGTGGATCTTGAACAAAAAATTGCCGGGACTGAAAGCGAAATTTCCGACTCGCTTTTAATGCAGGCTAAATCGTGGGGCTTTTCAGATATTCAAATTGCCCACTTAACCGGCACAACAGAAGATGCTGTTAAAGAAAAACGAAATGAACTGAATTTACGTCCGGTTTATAAACTGGTTGATACCTGTGCAGCCGAATTTAAGGCTGCTACTCCTTACTACTATTCCACATACGAGTCTGAATGCGAGGCAAGAGTTTCAGATAAAAAAAAGGTGATGATTTTAGGCGGTGGTCCGAACAGAATCGGTCAGGGGATCGAATTTGATTACTGCTGTGTCCATGCTTCTTTTGCTCTTGCTGAAGAAGGGATTGAAAGTATTATGGTCAACAGCAATCCCGAAACCGTCAGTACTGATTACGATACATCCGATAAGCTTTATTTTGAGCCGCTGACTAAAGAAGATGTGCTCCACATTGTTGAAACTGAAAAGCCCATGGGGGTCATTGTACAATTCGGTGGCCAGACTCCCCTTAATCTTTCTACTGTCCTGTTTGATGCAGGAGTGCCAATTTTAGGCACCCAGCCGGAAAGTATCGACCGGGCCGAAGATAGAGAGCTTTTTCAGGCAATGTTAAAAAAACTGGGCCTGGTCCAGCCGGATAACCAAACGGCTACATCAGTCAATGAAGCAGTGGTTGTGGCTGAAGCAATCGGGTACCCTGTTATTGTCCGGCCCTCATACGTCCTGGGCGGAAGGGCCATGAAAATTGTTTATGATCAAAAAGATCTGAAGAATTTCACCAAAATTGCTATCGCCGCATCCCCGGAGCATCCTGTACTTATCGACAAGTTTCTTGAGGATGCTATTGAAGTTGATGTGGATGCCATATCAGACGGCTCTACAACCACCATCTGCGGCATCATGGAGCATATTGAAGCGGCAGGCGTTCATTCAGGAGATTCTGCCTGCGTACTTCCTCCATACAGCATAAATGCTTCTATGGTTGATGAAATTGCCAAAGCTACAAAAGCCATGGCAGTGGAATTGAATGTTATCGGCCTTATGAATGTGCAGTATGCCATTAAGGACAAACAGTTGTATGTTCTTGAGGTTAATCCCAGGGCATCCAGAACAATTCCATTTGTTAGCAAGGCAACCGGTGTATCGTTTGCAAAACTAGCTACAAAGGTTATGCTGGGCAAAACGTTAGAAGATCTTGGCATGACCGAAGAAAAGATTCCGCTGCATGTTTCGGTTAAAGAAGCGGTTCTTCCCTTTAACAGGTTGCCTGATGTTGATACTCTTCTTGGCCCGGAAATGAAATCGACAGGAGAAGTAATGGGAATAGATTTAGATTTCGGGCCTGCGTATGCCAAAGCACAGCTTGGCGCAGGGCAGAACCTTCCGACCTCCGGTAGTGTATTTATCAGTGTGCAGGAAAGTGATAAACCGGCAGCCCTTGAGGTAGCATCACAATTTTACGATATCGGCTTTAAAATCATTGCGACTAGAGGAACCTCCTCATTTTTGATTAATAACGGCATACCGAATAAGAAAGTAAACAAAGTTTCTTCAGGCAGGCCCCATGTTGTTGATGCCATAAAAAATGGAGAAATTCAGCTCATTATCAATACCGGCTCAGGGGATAAATCACGGCATGACGGATACATGATAAGACGTGCCGCCATTAAATTCAATATCCCCTATGCTACGACAATTGCCGGCGCAATGGCTATATCAAAAGGGATTAGGGCGCTTAAAGAGAAAAAGCTTTCGGTAAAAACCTTGCAGGAGTATTATTAATTGCCGGATTGATGATTGTCGATTGATGATTGAAATTCCCTTCAATCGACAATCATCAATCGACAATCATCAATCCTATAAGAGGTAAAATGGACACAGAACCTGAAACACAAATGCGACAACATACAGGGGCGGGTGAAAAACCCCGTGAAGCATGTGGTATTTTCGGTATTCACGGGCACCAGGAAGCGGCAACGCTTACTTATTTTGGGCTGTATGCTCTTCAACATAGAGGGCAGGAAAGCGCTGGAATTGCAGTTCTTCATGATAAAGGAATTGTTGCCCATAAAGGCATGGGTCTTGTACACGACGTCTTTGACATGGCACACCTTGAGCAATTACACGGGAAAAGCGCCATAGGACATGTGCGATACTCTACTACAGGCAGCTCCATTCTTACTAATGCTCAACCCTTTGTTATTAATCACAGAAACAAATCGTATGCCGTTGCGCATAATGGAAATATTGTAAATGCTCATATACTGAAAAACGAGCTCGAAGAGGCAGGTTCAATTTTTCAAACCACAATGGACACTGAAATTTTTCTGCACCTTTTTGTAAAAAATCTGAAATACGGTCTTAATCAGGCTTTGCTTGAAACAGTATCCAGGTTAAAAGGCGCATTTTCTTTTATAGTGCTGACAAGCCTTGGAGAAGTAATCGGAATAAAGGATCCAAACGGTTTCAGACCCTTGTGCCTTGGTAAATTAAACGGAAAATATGTTCTGGCATCTGAAACATGTGCTCTGGATCTTGTTGAAGCTGAATTCGTCAGGGAGCTTGATCCAGGTGAAATTGTTATTATCAGTGAAGATGGGATTAAGAGTATAAAACCGGATCAAGAGACAAAGCGAAGCTTTTGCATATTTGAATTCATCTACTTTGCAAGACCGGACAGCACTATTTTCGGGCTTAATGTCTATCAGGCAAGAAAGGCCCATGGAAGATGCCTTGCTCAAGAAGCGCCCGTGGAAGCTGACCTTGTAATGCCTTTTCCGGACTCCGGGACTTATGCCGCTTTAGGCTATTCTGAAGCGTCGGGCATTCCGTTTGAAATGGCTATGATCCGTAATCATTATGTCGGCAGAACTTTTATTCAGCCCACCCAGAGTATGCGCGATTTTGGTGTCAGAGTTAAGCTTAATCCTGTAAAAAAGCTTCTGAAGGGTAAGGATATCATCATTATTGAAGATTCGATAATACGGGGAACAACTGTTAAAACAAGGGTAAAATCACTCCGCAAGCTTGGAGTGAAGCGAGTGCATTTACGCGTGAGCGGCCCGCCTCATCGCTTTCCCTGCCATTACGGCATCGATTTTTCAACAAAAGGTGAGCTTATTGCTGCCAGCAAATCAGTTGAAGAGCTTAAAGATTTTCTTGGTCTCGACTCTTTGTATTATCTAAGCCTTGAAGGACTTTTAAAATCGACAGGCATTGAAAACCCTGAAAACCATTTTTGCAAGGCCTGTTTTGATGGACTTTACCCTGTAAAATTCGATGAAGATCTTTCCAAAGACTGTCTTGAAAAAGGATAAATAGTCTGCTAAAGGATAAGCAAAGAATCCACACCCAAAGGACGCAGCATTGATTTGCTCATAGAAGAGGCTGCCGGATACATAAGGTTTAAAGTGACTAAAGTGCCTAAAGTGAGCTAAAGTGCCTAAAGTTGTGGTGTCGCTCTGCTCAATCTTTTTATAAAAATAAAATAGACAAAATTCCTTAACTTTAGGCACTTTAGACACTTTAGCTCACTTTAGGCACTTTTAATGCTTTAACCCATTCAGGATAAGACATAGATTATATAACCAAAATTATGAAACAAAGCACCATGTGAGGCTATTATGATAGAGTCAAAATATCTAAAAGAGAATATAGAAAATATACAAAAGCTGATGACAATTCCGGCGTTGAGAAATTTTGAGACCAGAAGTCTTGGGAAATTGCTCAGGCTCAGCAAAATACGACAATATGAAGGCGGGGAGCTTATTATAAAAGAGGGAGACCTGGACCCCTGGCTTTATTTTCTTCTTTCAGGCAGTATACGAATAACAAAAGAAGGCCTCGATATCGGCACAATCGACAGGATGGGTGAAATCTTCGGTGAGATGAGAATCGTAGACAGCCTTAGCAGATCAGCGTCGGTATTTGCAACAGGCACAACTGTTTGCCTCGCGGTTGACACATCTGCTAAAGACAGGCTTTCTCATGAAGGGACAAAAGATGAAAGGCTCGATTTTTTGTTGTTGCTGTACAGAATTTTTGCAGAATACATGTCGATAAGACTGCGGCTGACAAACGAAGAGCTGATTAAGGCAAAAAAGCGCATAGACCAACTTAAATCGTAACTACTCAGGTTCACAGTTCAAGGGTTCACGGTTCAAGGTTAGAAAGCAACCAGCCAGCCTCGCAAGCGAGAGCATTGCGGGAAAATGAAAATTTAACATTTTGAAGATATGAGGTATAGCAGGCACCTGTTTTCCGTCGCACAGGCAGGCGTGAATTGGCTCGAAAAGTTTACCGTAAATATGAGGAACACAAGGCGACCAACCGTGAACCGTGAACTATGAACCTGACAACCAGTTACCTTATATCTAAATGAAAAAAACCGTTTCCTTTTCAAAAAATGCGATAAATGTTTTTTTTCATATCCTGACAAGTTGTAACCTTAAGTGCCGACATTGCTACATTAATATAGAGCAACACGGAAAAGACAAACTTCCCATATCTACAATTAACGCATGGTTGGGTATATTTACTAAAAAAAGCATAAAAACCAACGTCATTTTTTTAGGCGGTGAGCCCACCATGCATCCCGACCTTTCTCTTGCCATAAAAAAAGCAGGAGACCTTGGCTGCGATTCCATTACAGTCGATACAAACGGATACCTTTTTAATGATATCCTTTCAAAAGTCAAACCAAAAGATGTTGATTATTTCAGTTTCAGCCTTGATGGTGCCACACCGAAAACAAACGACTGGATAAGGGGAAAAGGATCATATGACGCATGCATTGCCGGTATCCGCGAAGCAGTCTCGAGAGGTTTTGCAACAAGTCTTATTTATACGGTGAGCAGGGCCAATTTACATGAACTCAGTATGATGGTACCGCTTATTAAAGACCTTGGCATACACAGGTTCTTTATACAGGTCATCGGTCTCAGGGGAAAGTCAGCAGGAGACGGCCCGGAAAAGAGTCAGGTTTTGCACTCTCAATGGCTTGGAGCAATTCCTGATATAGCCCAAAAGGTAGCCGAACTCGGTGTAACAGTTACATACCCAAAAGTCTTTTTAGACTCAAAAGAAGAATTTGAGTGTGCCGGTCTGGTTGCTAAAAATTATTTTATCTTTCCAAATGGCAGGGTGTACAGATGCCCCCTGTGTGAAGACTTTCCGATCCACAGTCTGGAAATCAAAAACAGCAAACTGGTTAACACCAAAAGGATAAACGAAAGCGACCTGTTTAAGCTTAACATCCCGGAAGGGTGTGTGATGAACAAGCTCATTCAGCCTGAAAATTTATCATACAATAAAGATGGCATGCCTGAATACAAGATTGCGTGTTGTCTGTTGAAAGAGGAGATAAAAGGAACTACACATTAAATCTGAAATTAATAATATCCCCATCCTTAACCTCGTAGGTTTTTCCCTCAAGCTTTACCGTCCCTTTCTTTTTAGCTTCCTGGAAGGTTCCGGCAGCCATAAGGTTTTCATAAGAAAGTACTTCCGCTCTAATGAATCCTTGTTTAATATCTGTATGAATAGCGCCCGCAGCATCAATAGCTTTTGTTTCTTTTTTAATGGTCCATGCCCTTACTTCATCTTCACCTACTGTAAAAAAAGAAATCAGACTTAAAAGCTCATAAGACCGCTTTATAACCCTGTCCATGGCGGATTCGGTTATATTAAACTCAGATAAAAATTCAGACGCTTCTTCTGCCGACATCTGGACAAGTTCCTGTTCCAGTTTGCCACGTATCACCATACAATTTTCCTTAGATTGCAGTCCTTTTGCTTCAGGTAGTCTATCATCGTCATCTTCGTTGTTAAATAAAACAAGCATCGGTCTTCCTGATACAAAGGCATATCCCTTTAGAAGATGTTCGGACGCCAGATCGGGGTATTTTCTTAACGGAGTTTCGGTTTCAAGTATTTTTTGGCATTCGTTTAAAAGAGAAAGTTCTTCCCGGTTTACCTCTTTGCCCCGTTTGTTGTCCAGTTCAAGTCGTTCAAGGCGTTTTTCAATCACAATAAGGTCGGCTATAATCAATTCCTGGTCGAGTTTACTAAAATCATCGAAGGGTGAAGGCTTATCAAAACCGTAACCACCGAAATTACGAACTACATGGATAAGCGCATCACAATCTCTTACCCCTGTCCAGATATTTTCCTTGGACGATTTCTCCTTTCCCTGATGCACCATGCCCGGAAGAAAATACTCCACCTGGGCATAAATAGTCTTTTTCGGTTTATACATTTCGCTAAGAACATCTATTCGGTGATCGGGCACATAAATAGTGCTGATACGGCTTTCGCTCTTATGCCCTTCATCCGGAATATTTCTGGTTAATGCTTCAAATACGGTAGATTTGCCTGACCTGGGAAGGCCTATGATTCCTGATTTCATTTTTTATATTCTTTCAAAGTTTTTTAGGTGCAATTCAATGTTGTTAACTTAAGCAAGTTTTCAATTAATTTATGAATATCGAATATCGAACAAGAAATATCGAACCGCAGAAGTAAGGAAAAACACTTCGAAATTAGACATTCCTTGTTCGATATTCTTCGGTTCAACAAGCAATAATCGCTTAAGTTAAAGGCATTGAGGCGCAATTAGCATTATTTTTTGTTAGCTTGCGGCGTAGGCTGCACCCATCTGTTTTTGTCACCGTCGTAAAACCACTTGTCGGGGAATCCGCGTCGTTCAATAAATGTCGGGCTTTCCGCCCAGGAAACCAGCTCTTCGTAAGCCTGGTGAATCTTTCTGAATGCGGCAGTATCGCCACCCAGGTCGGGATGGTGTTTCTTGGCCTGAGTACGGTATGCACTCTTTATAAGCTTTTGCAATTGAAGTGTGTTCAGCTCTGATCTTCCTATCTTCAGGTTAATCAATGATTTTCCTTTAACAGAAGGAATTTTTATTTCCAGCGGTTTAACAGAGCCCGCCGACATATTTTTTCTGTTTGCTTTTTCAAGCACATGACGCGAAGCGAGATATTTCCTGTTGGTTCGTTTTCTTTCAGCCCACCATGCATTCCCCAGAATATCCGCCATTTTGCTGAAATCATCAGCAGGTTTATTGTTGCCGGAACGGGGAAAAATAAAGCTGTATATTTCTTTACCATTAAACGGCAGCAGGTCCATAATTATAAGGGTTTTAGTAAAATAAAAGGTAGCATAACGTATATTTAATGCCTTTAGCAAACCTGTTCGCATGTTAAGTTTATATCTTAATCTCTGGCGGCAATCTATGGAACAATACCTGCGTTTTCCCATATTTTCTGATGTGCCACAGGAAAGGCACATGTTCGGTTTCCGGCTTTCAGAACTGGATTTATTCTTTTTCATCAAGAAGTCCCTTTAGCAGGCTTTTTGCCGCATCCTCGTAAGGTGCATATTTTTTCTTTTTAAATATTTTCTTAAACTTTTTCGATTCAAAGACTTCCTTTTCAAGATTGTCTTTTGCAATAGCTTTAAGGTCAGGGCGAAATTTGGGGGAAGAAAAAGTTCCGGATACAAGCACAGGCACCTTAACTTCGGAACGTTTCATTTTTTTCTTGTCTGCCTTGCTTGTTGTAACGACCACAGGCTCAATCCTGAATTTCAGTGTTTCGCCCGGCAGGTTGGCTTTTCCGGAAACAGCCACCCGAATCAGGGTTGACACCATGCGGGTATTGGTTGTTTTAAAAAGTCCGTCGATAATTGTAAAAGGAGCGTAAAGCTCGCTGAACCTGGTTTCAGGTTTTTTATTGCTTTGCCCGGCAAAGCCATAAGCGCCGTCTGTGTTCCTGACCATTGCAACCAGATCAATTCCCTTAACAGCTCCATCCTTAATGCGAAACTCCCCTTTGCCGTTTAGTGTTTTCATGATCTGTTCGACATTGTCTCCCGACATACTAAGCGTAACCACGGCCTTTACAGTTCCCTTAAGGAGATCTTGTTCTAAAATATCCTTAATAAGCGGTTCACACTCGATGTTATTAAGCTTAAGCTTGATATTGCTTTGGGGAGTATCTTTTTTAACATTCAGTATTACTTTGCCGGACATGTCTCCGTTGTACAGCTTTATCGTGAGGGGATTTATGTGAAAAACTCCATTTTTACCGGATATATTGACATTAATATCCTGTGCCTCTGTTTTATTAACCTTTACTCTTCCTGCGCGCATGGAGCCGTTTAAAACAAGGCTACGAAGGGAAGAATAGTCCGTTTTTGAGCCTGGTTTTTTTGAGGCCGGCTCACTTGAATCGGATTTCTTATTTGCATCAGGTTTTTTGCCGGTTTTTGGTGGCAGGTATCGATTAAGGTCGATCTGGTCAAGTTTGAAATTGAATGTCACATCCGGTCTGGAAAAATCTTTCGCATTAACGGAAAAATTAATTTTCGATTCATCTATATTAAGGATTCCATCTGAAACCGATATTTTTTGAGGATTTCCTTTAAGATGGGCTTTAAATGCGGTTTTATTTAAGGTTTTTGGGTCTGACATGCCTGTGGGAATTGGCATGCCTGTTTCGGCGAGCAGTTTTCGCAGCGAAAATGGTGATACGTCAACAGCCATGTCAAATTCGGGATTTTCAGCAGGGTTATCAACACGGCCTTTAAGATGTATATCCAGTTGCTTCAAAGCATTGACGGAAATATCAAAAGGAACCGCTCCTAGGCCCGGTTTCTCTCCCACAGGCCCAATGCTTCCATTTATTGAAACAGGATACCCATCAACTCGAGCATCAAATTTAAGATTAACCGGCCTGTCTAAAGAAACATCAAGAAGCTTAAGGTTTAAATCGGAAATTTCCTTTTTTACTTTCTTTGCCGTTTTTTCTTTATTTGAACGATCAATCCAGAGAATAAGACCATTATTAATAGAGATATCACCAACGGCAAGTGACTTTAATGAAAATCCTTTTCCGGGTTCGCCCTCCGCTGGTTTAATTTCATTCTTTTTAGATTGAGTCGATTCTTTTTCTTTCCACTCCCACGTTGTTTTTCCATTCTTTTGTTTTATCAGGGCAATCCGAGGCTCATTCAATACGATGCGATTGATCTGTATATCCTTGAATTTAGAAAGAAGAAGCGGGATAAGCTTTACCCTGATTTCAAAAGATTTTACAGATACAAAGTCCTTTTCATCAAAACCAGGCGGATTGCCCAAATGCAGGTCGGAAAGAGAAACGCCTGCCCACGGGAAAAGAGAGACCTTAAATTTTTCACCCATTGTAAAGGGCCTGCCGACAGCTTCGGAAACCCGGCGTTCAATATAAGGCCTGTACTTTTGTACATCCATAAACACAGGAAGAAGCAAAAGCATTGCTATCACCACAACGGTAAGAAATCCAATGGCTATCATGAACCATTTAATTACTTTTTTCACTGTTTACCTCTTTTTTACAATTTAAATTCACCGAAAATATACCAGGGTAATCGTATGCACTAGTGGCGCAGGTGTCAATAAGAAAGGAAACAAGGCAAAACAGGATGGGAAACTACCTGTGAATTGATATTAAAATGCAATTATTTTACAAGGTTACGGAGGGCATGTTGAAGAGTCTATATGTCATGAAATTAATAAGTTAGAGGGTGTTGAGAACTCGTAAATATAACAGGTTATCAGTTTTCAGGAGAATAAATTTTTATCAATAGCCTTTTCGTGGGCAGCTTCACGGGTTATTTTGTCTTTATCTATAAGCAGGAAAAACTCGTAAAGCTGTTTACGGTATAGCCGAATATTTTCAACAATATCGTTATCGCATGTATGGTCCGGGGTATCACTTACGAATTTGAACATAAAACATTTTGTCTGAAAAATCCTGCATGCCTGAACAACTGATGCACCTTCCATGTCCACAAGACCCGCACTTTTTGAAATTATTTCGCGTTCATCAGGATCAAGTACAGCTTTGTCACTGGTAGCGAGGTTTGCCGTGCGAAATCCATTTAATATGGAAGGCGTATGAATGTGGGGCTTTCCTGATTTGAATTCCGGCCTGTCAAATTCGAAAACCTTCACAACATGAAATATCTCTCCGAGAGGATAGGAAAAATCCGTTGCGCCTGCTGCTCCAAGGTTAAAGATGCAACAAGGTTTGAGCTTCTGGCAGGCATACACGGTCGCCATGGCGGCATTTGCTTTGCCTATTCCTGAAAGGATTAAAAATGTATTATTTTTTTTATATAAGGAAAATGGCTTTCTTTCTACTTGCTCAAGGGGAATACTTTCAATGAAAGGTTTTGCTTCAAGCATGGTTGCCATGACGACTGCCGTTACAGGATTTTTTTCCACCTGGCCATCTCCTCAAGGGCTTCAATAGCTTTTCTGCCGGTATCTCCCAACGATATGCTAAAGTCATTGACGTACAGGTCTATATGCCCGTCAATAACCTTCTCATCAAGTTCCTGGGCGTGTAATCTCACAAAGTCTCTTGATGCACCCCTATTCTCCAATGCGTATTTAACAGAATTTCGAAGAAGAGACTCGATATCATTTTTCAAGGAAAGAGTTGAGCGGTCCTTTCTTACGGCAATACATCCCAGCGGAATGGGGAGCGCTGTTTTTGCCTCCCACCATTCACCAAGGTCGATTATCTTAACACAATCATATTTAGGGTAGATGAACCTTCCTTCGTGAATAATAAGCCCGGCATCGTATTTTCCTTTTTTCACCTCTTCAAGTATGAGGTCAAACCTTACTACTTCAATATTTTCTATTTCAGGATTCCAAAGCTTTAAAAGAAGATAAGCTGTAGTACACTCACCTGGAATTGCAATTTTTGCCTTGGGTGTTAAAAGATCAGATGATCTTCCCACAAGTAGCGGTCCGCATCCATATCCCAACGCTGAACCGGAATCAAGGATTTCATATGTTTTCTTTAATTTTAAATATGCATAAAATGAAAGTTTTGTGATATGAAAGGTTTCCGCAAAGGCTTTTTGGTTCAGGACTTCCACATCGTGCATATGAGGAATGAAATTTAAACCACCTGTATCAATACAACCATGCAGCATGGCATGAAATATAAATGTATCATTTGGACATGTTGAAAAAGCGATATCGAGTGTTGTCATTGCCGATTCTTACTTTGTTCCTTAATTGTGAATCTTTATTGCCCTGTATTGAGAATCCCTTTGAACGGGATTTTTCCCGGCGTTTTTAATAACTTCTACAAGTTCACGACTATTGGTTCTTGTCTTTATCCCTGTTGCCTTTACAACTACTTCTTCCATCAGTACGCCGCCCATGTCATTTACACCCATGGCCAGAGCTATCTGTGCAAGCTTAAGGCCCTCTGTTAGCCATCCGGCCTGAATATAAGTAATGTTGTCCAGAAAAATTCTGGCGATTGAAACTATCTTTAGATACTCAATGCCTGTTGCAGGAAGGATATTTGCCATACGAGTCTTTGAAGGAGAAAACGACCAGGGGATAAAGGCTCGTAGAATTCCGGTGCGGTCCTGGACATCACGAATCACCCTAAGATGCTCTATTTTTTCTTCATCGGTTTCTCCCATACCGTAAGTCATCGTTGCCGATGATTTCATATTGTTTCGCCAAAGACAGTAGATTACTTCACACCATTTGTCTTTTGTGATTTTTTTCGGGCTTACCATTTTGCGTATCCTGTCAACGAGAAGGTCTGATGCACCCGGAACTGAGTCAAGCCCGGCTCCCTTCAATGCCTTTATCACAGCATCGATCGGCAGTGAACTTTTTTGAGACATATGCATAATTTCCGCAGGCGAAAAGGAGTGAAGATAGATTTCAGGAAAGCGACTTTTTACAGCCTTTACCATATCAACATATCTATTAAGACCGTATTCCGGATGAAGTCCGCCCTGCAGCATCACTTGCGTGCCTCCGGCGGCTATGAGTTCTTCTATCTTTCTTAAGATATCATCATAGGTCAGCTCGTAAGATTGAATGAGGTTTGCCCTCGCATGGAAGGCGCAGAAAGCGCATGCGGCTTCGCAGATATTTGTAAAGTTTATAATCCTGTCCACAATAAACCCTACCTCTTCTTTGGGGAATATGGATCTTCTCCTCATATCACCGGCCATGCCCAGATCGATTATGTCCCAGGAAAATAGCTCAAGAGCTTCTTTGGGAGTTATCCGTTCTCCACCGTATATCTTGCGATATAGATCACAGCCCTGGTTAATGTTTTTCATGTTTCTATGATTACAGACCTCGACATTTTGTTAAGAAGTACGCTATTTTTTTGGACAAAAGCAATACGTTAATAATACATCAGGTTGCCTGTTACTGGTTACTCGTTACTGTTTGCTGGTTGCTGGTTAAAATAAGGCCCGCCTGCCATTGCGAGGCACGAGCGGGCAGGTATTCCATCATTTTTATTAAAAATAATAGACTTGTCCGCCGGTTTTGTGACGAAGCAAAGATATTGCTTTGATCAGCAACCAGCAACGAGGAACGAGCAACCAGTATCTTGAATGTCCAATTTATCATGCAATGCCTTATCATTTAAAGGTTTAGCGTCATTTTTCAGTAATAAATTACGAGGTCTGAACTAACAATTAAGATAATAAACAACCAATGAAATTTTTACCACTAATATTCTTTCTTGTTGCCGCCTCTTTTCTTTTCTTTTCATGCGCAAGCCTTACCGGCAGTATTCCTGAAAAATCCGAAGACCATGTTGAAGCTGTGAATCTGCTTTCATCTCTGAATACAAAAAATCAAAACCTCCAGGCTTTTAAAGGCATCGGCAGAATAAAGCTGTGGCATAATAATAACCCCGGAATTGATGAGCGTGTTATGTGGACAGGCGCTAACCCGTCAAGCCTGCTGATTGTTGTTCTTGTTTCCGGACATCCTGCAATAAAATTTTCAACTGACGGAAATTTTCTGTACTATCTTGATTTAACTACCAAACCCTCATCTTTTAAAAAAATCCGCTCAAGCGATGCCTG
>JAUWOH010000278.1 GCA_030612225.1 Desulfobacteraceae bacterium | reverse complement strand
GTTGCTGGGTGGGCTTGTTTTAGGAGAACCGATCACCCCAAAAATTCTGCTGGCTCTACTGCTAATCGTATCGGGAATTTTTATAGTGAATTTAAAATTGGTTCCTACACCAGCATAACCATGGCCTTTTGCTGTAAGTTTGGATCGGCTCCAAAACTCCGCAATCAGATGCCAGTTCCCGTGCAACCGGAGCCATTTCACCGCCCGCACCGGGTCCTCCGTGAATAACGGCAACTCTGAACGGTGGTTTTCCGTATTTTCTAAAATTTTTCATCTCTCACGATAAATTTTATTACAATTGCACAAAGAACACTACCCTTTGACATGAGGGGCAAAAGGGCATAGCCCTTTTGCCCCTCGATGGAAGGGTTAGACGCCCGCATGCGAGGTTGTTCACTGCTTGATCGGCATGCTATGCCACCAGATACGGCATTCGTTGCAGAGACCACCTTCGAATGCTGCCTGCAGAACTCCGTCGAGCACCATACGGGGCAACGGATCGCCCGGCTTTCGCCCAATTAGGTTCGTTCCCGTAGATGCAGCCCAGATCTGGAAGAGCTCTTCGGAGGCAACCTGATATGTGACGTGCCATTGAGCAATGCCACTATTCTGATTAGACGCAAGGATCTCATAACTCACCTCAATGTCGTCTTGTAGTTTTATGCGGCTCCAGTACTCGGCGAGCTGATCATGACCGCGCTGCACAGCAAAGGGCGTGTTGTGGTAAGTCCCTTCTTTCGCGAACAATGCGCAGAACAGAGACTCGTCCTTACGCTCCCATGCTGTCTTGTAGC
Organism: Desulfobacteraceae bacterium; assembly: GCA_030612225.1. Taxonomy (GTDB): domain Bacteria; phylum Desulfobacterota; class Desulfobacteria; order Desulfobacterales; family JAUWMJ01; genus JAUWMJ01. The sequence continues at coordinate 3,971 of JAUWOH010000278.1, read as the reverse complement.
CCTGCATAAACTGCTCGATGTTCATTGCCGTCTCCTTTGTTGTGCGCCGCCGCACCTTTTTCAATTAAATCTAAATCCTTTGCTAATCATATCTCAAGTTTCCAATTCGCAAACTTCAAGCGTAAGATATGTAAAGCATCCTAATGTAATCCATGAATGTTTGTCTTTAGCATTTTCATCCGCCTGTTCTATGGCGGATCACTTGAACCCTTGAATCCTTGACCCCTTGTACCCTCTAGTGCAACACCTGTTAAATTGGAGATAACCCATCTATTTTGTATTAATTAACTACAACTAATCGGGAGATGATCCAATTTTATATGATTCACCTAATATATTGTGATTATGATAAAATTTAATTATTTTTAATTTACTCCGGCACTGCATTCTTGATGAGTATTATGACCACAGTTATTTAATATCACCAACTGAGAATTTGGAGTTTTCTCATGAAGTTTTATGCCATATTCAACAGGAATCCATTTATCTTGTTCTCCCCAAATAATAAGCAAGGGGATATTCATTTTGTTATAGTGATCTACCATATGGTCAAATTCATCCGAAAAATATTGTCTTGATAAAGAAGAGAGCATTTTCACATAGTTTGGTTTCACCATGGGGCGTGTATACTCATCAACCAGTTTGTCGTCCACTTTGTCTTCGTTATAATATACATCATTAAGTGCCATTTTTACCGCCCATCTGCCGGCAAAAACAGGCGCAATATAAGTCATGCCGGGATACGTCAGGAAGAGGCGTTTTGGCAGGCGAAAGCAGGCAGGATCAATTGCAATCGTATTCATCACTTTCTGTGGGTAAAAAGAACTAATATAAAGAGCAATTCCTCCTCCCATTGAATGCCCAATAAGACTGAATTCTTCAAGATGTAATTTTTCAGTAAGTCTTATTATTTCTTTAGCTTGATTTTCAATCGAATAAATATAAGGTTCCGGCGGAATCTCAGATTTTCCCATACCGGGTTGGTCGATAATAATTAAACGGAAACCTGCATCTATTAATTCATATATATTATTACGCCAGCAGTAGGTGCTGTCAGAGAAGCCATGCACCAAAACTATTGGTTTGCCCTTGCCAATATCGATATAATGCATCTTGTAGTTCCCCATATCGGCCGATTTTCTATGGGGAGAAACAAAATCATTCCATACTTTATCTCCTTTTCCGATTTTAAAGCTACAACCTGAATAGCAAAATACAAAAAACAGAATCAATATCAGGTATACAATTAATTTTTTTTGTTTCATATATATCCCAAAATTCAATGGCAACGCTACGGTTCACCTGGCGCAGGGATTTTTCGCAAATTCAACAAACATTTTAAAAAGTAAAATTTATATCAAATTCCAACGATTCGGTCTTCATTGGGCACGAGAAACGATTTGTTAGCCCTGTGTTTTTTTATTTATCCCCGTACCTCTTTAACCATCGTCGTCACTACAGCAAAAGTGGATTCTGCTTCATTCATTTTCCATAGTCTCGTTTATCAAGCAATTGCTTTTCCATTTTTTCAAGCTGTTTTATATCTTCTTCATTTGCTATCAGCGCTTCTGCTTTTTTTCGTTTTTTTTCGAACTCTTCGTAACGGTCGTCCGCAATTTTTTTAGCAACTTCCGCTTTAACTTTGCCGGCATGGGTTAAAAGTTCCTGTTCGTTGAATTCTAAAAAACTGTCGAGCTTATCCGCCCATTGGGCCATGGTAACAGTTTTTCTTTGGCGTGCCTGTCTTTCGGCATAATCCAGATACATGGTGACAATTTCATTCAGGTCTTTTATTTCATCAGCATTCAGATAATTTTTAGCAATGGCTACATCCTGTTTTCGAACAATAGAGCCTCGCCATGAAGTTAGCCCCATATTTGGCACATCAGGGTTACTGCGGTTTTCAACAAGTTCAGCGGCGGTTTTACCGGTGGTAGCCCAGAGCATTTTATTCTGTACTTTTTTAAAGAAAATCTGTGCCTGCTCTGATGTTTTATCATAATCGATGGAGGTCGCGTAAATATCCCTGATTTTCTGATAGAATCGCTTTTCCGAAGCCCGGATATCACGGATTCGTTCCAGCCATTCATCAAAGTAATCCCATTTGTCGGCTTGTTTCAGGCGCTCATCATCCATGGCAAAGCCTTTGATGATGTATTCTTTCAGGATATTGGTTGCCCATATCCTGAATTGGGTTGCCCTTTTGGAGTTGACCCGGTAGCCGACTGCAATAATGGCATCGAGGTTGTAATATTTTACCTGCTTTGTCTGTGTTTTGCCTTCAATAGCGCCATGCTGAGTGGTATGTTCCAAAATGGAACTAACCACTTTTTCGTCCAATTCACGGCTTTCAAACACATTTTTTAGGTGTTTTGTTATGGCTGGTCGCTTAACATCAAAAAGTTCTCCCATTTTTTTCTGGGTAAGCCAAATGGTTTCGTCCTGGAAAACAGTGTCTATTTTGACCTTGCCGTCTGTGGTTGTGTATAGGACGATTTCGGAGGAGTTGGGGGATGGGGTCATTGTGCAACCTCCGATATTTTTTCAAATTGCAAAGTATGACTATCTGGTTTTTTCTCGTTAGGCAGTTCTTTGATTTTTAGTTTTAAAGGCATTGGTGTAGCAATTTCGCTGAATACACAAGTTTCAATTGAAAGTGTGGGAATTGATTCTTCAGTAATTTTGTCTATATATTAAACGACATTCCCATGAATAGAATATGTATGAAGTGCCTTTTTTAAAAAAGCCATTTGATGTAGTATGAAATTCGATATCTGAGCGAAGCTCTCTTTCTGTATCATCATCAACAAAAAAGGCAAGTATTTCCTCTAAATAATCTAGAATTTTAAAAGCTGTGTCTTTATTAGTCATTTGAAGGACATTTTTAATATCCTTGTTGCGTATGTTTTTGAAATATCTGACAAAGGCATCATTACTATAATCAACACTTTCTTTTACTCTTTTGTACTGCTTCCAAAAGCTAACTGAAATTTATGGAAGAGTGCAGATGGTCATATTTTGAAAAAAAGAACCTTTTCCACAGTTTTCATGAAAAAGGAATCATACACGCTGTTGTAAATATAAACATCAATTAACCCATTAAACCTTCAGCTATGCTGATCGTCCCAGTTTTGCTATGCGAGTAGGTGCAAGAATTGTTTTCACCGCCTGCTTCGCTCGAGACGCCAAGTTCGCAGAAAGAAGTTTTTTTCTTTTCTGGTGAGAGGCCAGAAAAGAAAAGATCTAACCGTGAGATGTCCATGAAGATCATGGCAACGCCAATAAAAATATACTCTAAAAAGTATTATAAGTAGCCGTAAGGCTAGTTGTTATTTGTTTTCCTTCCTCTCAAAGGAAAACAAATTAAAGAATAAACTCTGCGTTCTCTGTGGCTCTGCGGTGAGTATTGTTTTTTCATGGACCCTTTTAGAGTCACCATTCAAGCCACCCCTTCGCGAGATGGTGGTTGACTATAAAAAGAGCGCTAAAGTTGGAGATATTCTTATCATCGTAACAGATCTTTTATACCGCTTTCCATAAATATGTTCCGAAATTTGGAATTGCGGTATATGTGGTTATAGAAAAAAACGCTTAGATAACGGAACGTTTTTTTGACAACCACTATAAAAGATACCGATATGCTTGTTGTCGATGCACAGGTGACGAATGTGTTTATTGATATGAATGCAGGGAAGGTTGTACCGGTAGATAATGAGATTATTTCTTTATGGCCTGATCTTGGCAAATATTTTAATAAAGATAAATCATCATTCAGCAAATCCAAAACAATGGCTTAAGCTGCATTTGAACTGAGAACCTGTACCTCTTTGTCAAGGCGCTCTTCCAGCAGATCCTCGGTTACTTCAAGATCAAAACGGGTTTGGAGATTTAACCAGAATTGAGGCGATATTCCAAAAAACCGCCCTAAACGCAAGGCAGTATCAGCTGAGATTGACCGTTTTCCATGAACA
>JAUWOH010000363.1 GCA_030612225.1 Desulfobacteraceae bacterium | reverse complement strand
CACTCAGCACCTGGAAAGAGTATATGGCCTGTTTTGGCAAATGCAAAGGTAGCAGTGGCTTGCGCACGGATACACGCGCCACAAACCTGGCCTGTATCAGAATTTAAGCCGGACGGAATATCTACCGAAAAAACAGGCTTGCCAAGGGCGTTTATAAATTCAATAATCTTCTTAAAATATCCTTTTACATCTTATTTCAAGCCCGTTCCGAGTAAAGCATCGATCCAGATTTCCTGATGGAGCATACCTGTTTTATTAGCCAAAAAAGATTGCTCATCGGGCATTTCAACAACAGGAACATTAAGAGGCGCCAGGAGCTTAAAGTTTGCCGCAGCATCTCCCTTAACCCTGGCACTTTCTGCAAGAAGATATACGGTTACGTCAGACCCTTTTTGAGCAAGATAACGGGCAATGACAAAACCATCTCCTCCGTTGTTTCCACGTCCTGCAATAACTCCGACATTTTTGTTAATAACATCGTCAAATTGATCAAAGAGCACACGCGTTGCACCCAGCCCGGCATTTTCCATGAGAACTCTGCCGGGGATGCCGAACGATTCAATGGTTTGCCGGTCCATTTGCTGCATTTCACTGGCGGTAACAAGGTACATTTTCTTCTCCACTATTAATGACCGCTCCCTGCCACGGCGTAGCCGAAGGCGAAGACGGGTCGCTTAAAGAGCACTACGTTCAAGGAGCACTTCGCTTAATGACCGTTTCGCTTGAGGAGCGCTTCGCTCGATGACCGCTTCGCTTGAGGCAAAAACTCAAGGCCGAAGGCCGCTCCTCAAGTCCCGGAAGGGACGCTCCACAAAGTCCCCGAGGGGCTGCTCCTCGGGTTCCGCAGGGACGACGCTCTTATAGCTCTTTAATTAAAGTGGCCATTTCTTTAACCGCTCTTTCCATCCCTACAAGAGCCGCTTTTGAGACAATGCTGTGGCCGATGCTGAATTCGTTAATTTCTTTAAGTCCTTTAAATGCCTTTATTGTATTATAGCATATTCCATGACCGACATTGATGCCAAGTCTCAACTTGTATGAAAGCTTGATAGCATCTACAATCTTACTGAAAGCCTGCTTTTTTTTATTAGCTGTTGTTGCATCACAGAATGTTCCGGTATGGATTTCAACCATGTTAGCATTTGTCTGATGGGCCAGCTTTAACTGCTCCGGTTCAGGATCTATGAAAATGCTGACCGGAATGCCACTGTTTCGCAGAGTTCCTATGGTTTCAGTGACCACGGTTTTGTGAACAACAAGATCCAGACCGCCTTCGGTTGTAATCTCTTCACGTCTTTCCGGAACCAGAGTAACAAGGTCAGGCTTTATATCTAGTGCTATTCCAAGCATTTCTGTGGTTGAAGCCATTTCGAGAATAAGCTTGGTTTGAACAACTTTACGCAATATTCTGACATCACGATCCTGAATGTGTCGTCTGTCTCTACGGAGATGAACTACTATGCCGTCGGCACCTGCAAGTTCAGCTATCACTGCTGCTGCCACGGGATCGGGGTAAGAAACACCACGGAGTTGTCTCAAAGTTGCAATATGATCGACATTTACTGCTAAACCAGCCATTTATAACCTCCTGTAACTTAAATTAAGACGATTCGATAAGCCTTAAAAGTTCATTACTCTTTTTTTCCATCTTGCGAGCATCCTGCTCACTTTTTTCATGATCAAAACCAAAAAGATGAAGAATGCCATGTATGAGAAGCTGCGCAAAGCGTTCTTCGGTGTTGATTCCCGATTGCAATGCTTCCCGCCCGGCAGTTTCGATAGAGATTACTACATCACCAAGGAGTTGAGGATTTATATCTAAAAAATCGCCTTCTTTCATTGGGAAGGAAATAACGTTTGTGGGGCCTGATCGATTTAGATAATCTTTATTAAGGGTGCTAATTTCTGAATCATCGACAACAAGTATTGAAAGTTCTCCTTCAGGACTGCCCAAGGCGTTTAAGATGGCCTGCGCTCTCTTTTGTAATTTTGTTTTCGATATTTTGTGTTCTTTTTGCCTGTCGTCTATAAGAATTCCCATTTTTCCTTTTTCCATTATTTGAAACACGGTTTTCGGGGTATTCTATTCTATGGTGGTGTATTCCATGTAATATTTTGTTAAAGCTTTTAGCAATACTGTGAAGATCTTTTAATGTAAGTTCACAGTTATCGAGCTGGCCATCAGAAAATATTTTGTTTATAAGATTTTGTACCAGGCCCTGAATCCTGGATGTTGTTGGATTGGCCAGGGTTCTGGATGCTGCTTCAACAACGTCTGCAAGCATGACAAGTCCGATTTCCTTGGTCTGCGGCAAAGGGCCAGGATACCTGAAATCATCAATATTTACAGCATCTTCTCTTTTTTGTTGTATTGCTTTGTCATAAAAATACCTGATAAGGCTTGTACCATGATGTTGCTGGATTGCATCGACGATGACCTGGCCCAGTTTATTTTTTTTAGCAATTTCAACACCATTTTTAATATGGGCAATCAAAATAAGGCCCGACATGGAAGGAGCAAGCTTATCATGCCTGTTTTTTCCGGATGTCTGATTTTCAATGAAATACAGAGGTTTGTCAACTTTTCCGATGTCGTGATAGTACCCGCAGACTTTAGCAAGGAGCGGATTGGCTCCGATTTCAGCTGAGGCTGCTTCAACCATGGAACCTACAATAACAGAATGATGATAGGTTCCCGGGGCTTCCATCATAAGCCTGCGGAGAATCGGCTGGTCAAGGTTTGCAAGTTCAAGGAGCTTTATATCTGTTGTGTAGTCAAAGGCGATTTCTATAAGAGGGGCTATACCTGCGGTAATTATGCCTGCACCAAGCCCTCCCATAAATGCAAAGCCTGAATCCCATAAAAGTTTGGAAATTGAAAAGTCCGTCATATAAAGGCCAGTCGCAACAACCAGTACAACATTCAGCAATCCGAGCTTTGCACCGGCTTTTATAAATACTTTGCGCTCTCTGCAATTACGCATCCAGTATGCAGCCATAGAGCCGTTTATTAGGAAAAACAGGAAAGATTCAAAACTGTTTTGAAATATAACGGCAATACATATCGCTATTACCATGGCAAATGGTATGGCGATTTCAAGCCCCAGAAACAGGCATATTATCATGGCGCCTGCGGCAAGAGGAAAGCCGTAAGGGATGGATGAAGCAGGTATTGAGTATGAGATATTTGCAATAAGCGATTCAGACAAGGAAGCCGAAATATCGGCAAGAAAGAAAAATGTTATAAGTACGCAGGAGATAAAAAGCAGATTTTTATTATGTTTGTTCGCCATTCGTTTTTGTTTAGGTATATGCAAAATATATGTTGTGGCAAAAAGACAAAGGATAATCATTGCAGCGCCGATGCTTTTTGAGACTATATGTTCTTTTCTCGTTTGGGCCTGAAGCGTTTTCAGTTTTAAAAGTTGGACCTGTGTTACCAATTCACCTTCGCGCAGGAGCATTTCCCCCGTTTTGATCTGGTGGAGTATCGGCTTGATTTCCGATGCGGCTTTTTTTCTCCGTTCCTCGGTTTCGCTTCTGTTTAAGGTTATATTAGGCACAATGAGATGTTGAGCGAAATCGACTATCAGGTTTTTAGTGGTATATCGGCGATTTTTTAAAAGCGGATTGCCGATAATTCTGACCATCGCATTGGCCTGATCCAGACCGTAAAAAAGCTTTAAATTTTTAACAACA
>JAUWOH010000153.1 GCA_030612225.1 Desulfobacteraceae bacterium | reverse complement strand
ATCTACAATACTGCCGAAAAAGAGGGCCATAATAAACATAAATGGCAATCGTAGTGCATAACTGGCCCCCATATCTCCTGTAAGATGGCCTTTTTGAAAAAGTATCCATCCATAAATTAAGGTAAAAACGGTTGTGTTTATCATAAGATACTTAAGACTCGTACTCATTGATGCCAGGCCGATGATCAAAAAATATATGAGGTAAAAATCAGTACTCGCATTGCCGGATAAGTAAATTCCTAAACAAATCATGATACTGTCGAAAAAAAATAAAATATAGAATATCTTTTTATCGTAATAGTATCTAATTGGAATATAGGGTAAGAAAAGATTAGTTGAGAAGAAAATTGCTATGAATATATATGACCCAGTTAGCCATTTATCTTGTGTCGGACCGTAAATTGTTAGATAGGAGATAATAATCGTAACCATCAACTGGACTGGTAAAATTTGTTTTTTTGTTAGGTTTTCGATATGCATATTATCCTCATGGCGAACTCAATGTATAAAAGAGTGTTTCATTATTTGCTATGGTTGAAACGTTTGAAGATAAAAACATAGTGCCTTTTTTTGAAAGTCTGCCTAATGCTTTTATTTCAAAGTTTTTTTTATATTCCGATACAGTATTAGCTTCGTTTACATTATTAAGCTCAAATTCAGTCGTATCTTGCTTTCGATCTAATGTTCCGATCTGCAAATAAAGGGTTGCCGGGATATGAATCCGAAAATTCAAATGGGCGGCGGCAGTCACCTTGCCGGATGATATGCTGCTCTCGGCTCTGGACTCACCAGGAGTGCTGAGTAAAACGACCATACAAAGGATTAATACGAATACTTTCGCAGAGATTAATTCTTTCTTTAGAGCCAATTTCAAAACGCCCCCTTTCGAAGGTCTTCTCTTTTAGGCACCTAATTTAAACTTCTCTTCTTTAAATATTCTCAAACAGGCATCTACTACCTCAGGATCATAAACCCCACCCTTATTCTTTTCAATTTCCTCCAAAGCTATATCAATGCCAAGCGCCGGTCGGTAAGGCCGATGAGACGCCATGGCTTCAACAACATCAGCCACGGCCATTATTCTTGCTTCAAGAAGAATGTCTTCCCCCGAAAGACCCTGGGGATACCCTGAGCCATCCATTCTTTCGTGATGTTGATACACGATTTGCGCGATCGGCCATGGAAAGTCGATTTTTTTCAATATATTATAACCAACTTCCGGATGCGATTTGATGATACCGAATTCGTGTTCGGTTATCTTTCCAGGCTTACTTAGAATTTCCGCAGGAACGGTCATTTTACCGATGTCATGTATTACCCCTGCCATACGGACTCCTTCTATTTGCTGCTTTGAAAGGCCCATCTCTATTGCTATGGCATATGCAATTTCGGCCACACGCCTTTGATGACCGGCTGTGTATGGATCCCTTATCTCAACGGTCAATCCCATAGCCTCAATGATCCCATCCATGGCTTTTTGCAAATCGTTCATGGTATTTTTAAGTGTTTGAGTGCGCTCTAAGACCAATTTTTCCAGATTCTTGCGATGGCGCTGGTTTTCAACCTCCAGTTTTCGTCGGCGCAATGCATTGGATACATTGATCATCACCTCATTTGATTCAAACGGCTTAATGATGTAACCATAGGCACCTATTTCCAGGGCGGCCTCTGCAACATCGGGATCATCCACGGCGGTTACCATGATGGCCGCTGTTTCCGGATACTCAAAAAGAACATATCGAATAAAATCGATCCCCGACTCACCCGGCATCCTAACGTCGCAAAGGATCAGATCGAATTTCTGATCTTTCATGAATGCACGGGCTTCTGCTGCATTTGCGGCCAGGGTGCATGTATCCCCATTTACCTTCAACATTCTACCCAACAACCGCCGCACGGGCTCCTCATCATCCACAATCATGATTTTAGGTTTATCTTGATCGCTTCCTTTAAGAATTCCCTTCATCCTGTCACATGCTGAATTATTCATTTCAAAAACCTTTCCTTTAAAAAACTGTTACCATTAACATTATCAAGAAGCATGCCAAACTGATACTTTTAGGTAAATTACTATAAATGCAATAAGTTATAGTTGGATAGAGATAAATCGGAATGCCAACAATCTTTCCTGGGAAACAAGAATATCCTGTGAAACAAGAATTTTCCTGTCAAGCAGGAGGCTCGTTTCTGGTTACTGGTTTTTGGTTTCTATTTTTTGGTTTTTGGTTTCGGGTTTTTGGGTTCTGGTTTCGGGTTTTTGGGTTTTGGTTTCGGGTTTTTGGGTTCTGGTTTTTGTTCCGGCTCGGAAACGATTTGTGCAAGGTGAATGGAACACCCAACCTTTGGGTATTCGGGATCATTCGTATCAGGAACAAGCCATACATATACACCACCTGACGGGCACTTATACGATTCATCGATTATAAGGTTTGCTACGTCGTGATCTACAAAATATTCACGTTCGATCATTTCTATGTGATATCTGTTAGCCGTGCAATGGGCAGCATAAGCCTTTTGCCTATAAGCCAGATATTGGGGCATGGCTATTGAAGCCAGAACACCCATGATGGCAATCACAACCATTAGTTCCAGCAGAGTAAACCCTTTGCTGTGGTTTCCGTATGTTTTCATATCTTTCCTCCGCGATATATGCGTTTTATACGTTTCATTTTATTATTGTCGGTACAGGGTTCTTCTTACTGACACGCATTTCCTTAAAGCCGTAGAGACCCGGATTGGGAGCTTTTACCATAACGTCATCTTCTGTTTTGGTTACCACATAGGGTTTTTTACTGACCGGACAGACAATGTTATCGCCTGGAAGTTTTCCTTCTTGAAGCATTTTTGATATGAGCCACAGGTTTTTAATGCATTGGTCGGTCCTGTCGTCGGTAGAATATGAGCCGTGTCGGATCTGTTTTTCCGCTTTGAAGCATGAGATCAATCTGGGAAACTGTATGATAATGATGGCTGTGCAGATAAAAAGTATGAGCCATTGAGATATAATCCACATCATGCTCTTTCTTTTTTTTTTGAGTTTCTCTGTTTCGATTCTGGTTTCTTTTTTTTCTATTTGTTTACCTACATCGTAAACCGCATCCTGAGCAGCTTTCAACGCAGCGCATCTGCTGCATATAACGGATATCTCGCCATCAGGCAAAGAACATTCATTACAGAGGTACTTTTTGCACTGCGAACATTGGGTTGTGGCCTCTTTATCCGGGTGATATGCACATTTCATTTGAATTTTCCTTTCATTTACACTTCGTTGATACACGGCCTATTAAGGAGCCTGTGTACCCTGGCCAGAAATCTTTTTGGATTGACAGGTTTCACAAGGTAATCATCAGCCCCTGCGTTAATTACTTCAACCTCAGATTCCACTTCGTCCTTTCCTGTAAGCATAATTATAGGAACACAACGAGTTGCGAGCTGGGATTTTAGCTTTTTAATAAACATCATGCCGTCCATCCGGGGCATGTTATAATCCGTAACAATAAGATCCGGCCTTTCCCGAGAGGCTATCTCAAAAGCATCAAGGCCGTTTTCAGCGGCAAAGACCTGGTAATTTTTGGATTCCAGGGTTTTGCAAAGAACTTTTAGGGTTATCCTGTTATCATCAGCCACGAGAATTTTAGGTTGTTCGGCGGCAAATGGCGGTAGTTCATCGGAGGTAAAGGGAGATCTTTCCTCTGGTTGAGTCACTTTCCGCCCAATCATTTCCTGAACAGAGGTCTTATCAACGGGCGGCAGAGGAATGCCTTCGGCCCCATGCCTTTGATCAGGCTCAGCCTCGGCCCCGGACATCGCCTTAATATCAGGTGGGGCAACACGAAATACCTCCTCAATGCTCGTCAGTCCCTGCATGGCCTTTTGTATGCCATCCATAGTCATTGTTTGAAAGCCTTCGCTTTGGGCCACTGTTTTTATTTCAAGCGCTGAAACATTCGGCTTTAACAGTTTTTTGAGGGACTGCGTCATCCTAAGAATCTCATACAAAGCCATACGGCCCGAATAGCCCTTACCCTGGCAGGCTTCACAACCTTTTCCTTTCCAGAAAACGGGTTCTTTATCGCTGTCAATATACGGACGAATCCGCTCCATTATCTGCGGGGTCGGAGTATCGGGTACCTTGCACTCCTTGCAAATCCTTCTAACAAGCCTTTGTCCCAGGACTGCAACAAGCGAAGCCGAAATGAGATAATCTTCTATACCCAGATCCATAAGCCTTGTCACCGCAGATGGAGCGTCATTGGTGTGAAGTGTGGAGAGCGGTGACCCGTCTGCGCAGCCTGGAATGCAATGGAGGCCGTTTCACTGTCCCTGATTTCCCCAACCATGACGATATCCGGATCCTGTCTGAGGATGGACCTGAGCCCTGCTGCAAAGGTAACCCCGGCTTTTGGGTTTATCTGCACCTGGTTGATTCCCCGGACATCAAATTCAACAGGATCTTCCACCGTTACTATATTAACTTTAGGGGTGTTGAGCTTGTTGAGACAGGCATAGAGGGTTGAAGACTTTCCGCTTCCGGTAGGTCCGGTGACAAGGATGATTCCCTGGGGCATGCTTATGGCATCTGTAAGGTCTTTTAAGTCCTTATCGGAAAAACCCAATTCCTTAGGAGCGATTTCGGCTGTAGCCGGGTTCAGGATGCGGATGGTTACCTTTTCCCCCTCTGATGTAGGAATGGTAGAAACCCTCAGATCAAATTTCTTGCCCCCGTATATTACCTGAGCCTTGCCGTCCTGTGGTTTTCTACGGATGCTAATATCAAGATTGGATATGATCTTTATCCTTGATACAAGGGGTGCATGAACGTGCTTGTCCGTTCTCATGGTCTCATCCATGATACCGTCCACACGGCAGCGAATAATGACCTTATTTTTTTGCGGCTCAATATGTATATCACTTGCCTTGAGCCTGATGGCATCGGCAATTACGGCATTTACGAATCGCACAACCGGGGGAAGTTCTGCAAGGTCAAGAAGATCCCGGCCATCCTTGTCATCCGGTTCCTTTCGCTGGATGATCTCCAAATGTTCTTCAGCACCAGGCTCATAACCCAGGTCCTTTTCAATATCCAGTTTTGGATAGTATTTTTCAATAGCCTCCAATATATCCCTTTGGGGAGCGACTACGACAGATACTGACATCCGGATAAAAAACCGTAGGTTATCTATGGCATATTGATCTAAAGGGTTGGCCATGGCAACAATTAGGCCTTTTTCTATTTTTTTTATTGGAATAACGAGATGTTTTTCGACTATCTCAGGGGTTAACAGGGAAATGACCTCATCCGGAAATTCTTTCTTTCCAAGACGGACAAAGGGAATTTTAAGCTGGCTGGATAAGGCATTTGCTATCTCCACGTCGTCAACAACCCCCATATCAACAAGAATCCGGCCGATTTTCTTTTTCTGGATTTTTTGAACATCCAGGGCATTGGACAGGGTTTGTATGTCTATCAGTCCTGCCTGCAGCAGGATCTCACCCAGCTTTTTACGCTTTACTGGAGGTTTTTCAGTTTTAATCGGTTTGTCCATAATGACACCTATTTTAAAACGACAGTAAAAAATTCTGGTCCTGTCGAACCGCATAAATCTGCGAAGCTATAGTGCATAGCACGAAAATTTATTTTTTACTTTCCATGCACACCCTGTTTCTACCCTCATTTTTAGCCTTATAAAGAGCGTTATCCGCCCTCTTAATCATGGAATCTACTTTTCCCTTAGCGTCCATTAAAAAAGAGGTAGTGCCGAAACTGGCGGTAATCCGGATGGATTGTGATCCGTCCGGCAGCATAATCTTCATCTCCTCAACCTTGCTGCGCATTCTTTCCGCAACTGACACGGATTGAGAAATGTCCGCACCGGGTAAAGAGACTACAAACTCTTCACCTCCGTATCTTCCCACAATATCATATGGCCTTGAAGAATCTAACAACTGCTCGGTAAACCTCTGCAACACCATGTCTCCCGTTTGATGACCATACCTGTCATTGACCTTTTTGAAATAATCGATGTCAGTTAAAATCAGCGAAAGAGAGGTGTTTTCCCTAAGAGATCTATTTATCTCCTGCTCCATCCTTTCAAAAAATGCCCTTCTGTTCAACACACCGGTCAGGGAATCGGTTGTTGCCAATTTCAGTATCCGTTGCTCCAGCTTGATGATCCTTTCCCCTATCCTGGTTCTGCACTTCAATTCTTCCCGGTCAAAAGGCTTGATTAAAAAATCATCAGCTCCGGCTTCAAGACCCTCAATGACATCTTTTTTCCTGCCCTTTGCCGTTAGGATGATGAAGTAGATATAACCGGTTCTATCCATCTGTCTGATTTTACGGCAAAGCTCCAATCCGTCCATATGAGGCATCATCCAATCTGAAATAACCAGGCCCGGTGCTTCAGGTTGCTGCATTGTTTCCCACGCCTCGCTGCCGTCGGAAGTAACCAGGACATCATAGCCCCATTCACTCAAGGTGGCTTCCAACAGTCTTCTGGAGATAGGATCATCTTCAGCAATTAGTATCTTCACTGTTCATCTCCCTTAAGGCTGTTTTCATTTCAGGTCTCAAAGCACTGAGTTCTTTCTCCAATTTCGAGAACGCATTATCAGCTTCCCCCATTTCTTTTTCTCTTCCAAGCTTCTCAAGGTTATAAGCGGCCTCAAATGTCCGCCTGGCGCCAAAATGTCCTACCGAGCCCTTCAGGCTATGGGCAGCATGCTCCAGAGCAAGGGCATCATCCCCGGCAATCGCCTCTTTGATCTGGGCCACGGAAGCGGGCGAACTTTCCAAGAATATGTTTGCAATCTCTTTAAAAATCTCCTTATTTCCGGCAACAACCTCCATGGCCTTGGATAGATCGAAGACTTCTTTGGACACTGTCTCGGTCTTTTTTAAGGAAGGAAAAGGCTTTTTCTTTTTATGATCCTTTAATTTGCGGGAGAATTTCTCAATAACTCCAAAAAGCTCC
>JAUWOH010000184.1 GCA_030612225.1 Desulfobacteraceae bacterium | reverse complement strand
GCCGATCCAGGGCGGTATAGTTATCTTTTGAGTTTATTGTCATATACTGTCTCTATTGTGCAAAGGTCTCAACCAGAAATCAGCATCAAACATCTTCCGGGTTAGGATTTAAGGTCTGATAATCGTCTTTCTTTAAATTAAGAACGTTGAATGTGCGGACAGGTTTGTACTTGCTCCTTGAAGGAATCGGTTCGAGTTCTGCGATATCAAAAGTATCATGCAACTGATCAAGGGTCTGCCCGGAAATAAGTATTTGGCCGGGTTTTGCTGCGCTGCAGAGCCTGAATGCAGTGTTGACTGTGCTGCCTATCACCGAATAACTCATGGTGCGTGAAGAGCCTATGTATCCTGCGACCAGATTGCCTGTGTTTATTCCAATGCCGATTTGAATCTGGAACTGTCCTTCGTCAGCACGGGTTTTATTGAATTCAACAAGCAGATTTTGTATGTCGATAGCAGTTTTGACGGCGCGGATCGGATCGTCGTCATGAGCTACCGGTGCACCCCATATTGCCATCATTGCGTCTCCAATAAACTTATCTACCGTTCCTTCATGATGAAAAATAATATCAACGGCCACTTCGAAGTAATCGTTGAGCATCCGCAAAACGTCGGTTGCACTTGCGTTTTCACTTAAAAGCGTGAAATTACGAATGTCGGCAAACAGGACCGTAGCAACGCGGCTTTCCCCACCTTTTTCCACCTTTAACTGGCCAGATACTACCATTTCTGCCAGATTGGGTGAAAGGAGCCTTTGGAATCGTTTCCGGGTTATCGCATCTTCCTTAATCTTTTTTGCCATTTCTGAAGTTTTGATAAACCGGGAGGTTTGGTTTGCGATGTTTGTCAAAAGGAGCAGGTCTTTTGAATTGTATGCACTAACTGTTGTGGAAGATTCGAGAATAATGATGCCAATCATGTTCTCCTGATCAAGGATAGGTACCGCAATGGTGCTGCGGGTCCCTTTTTTTATAATCGATTCTGCACCGTTGAACCGACTATCCGTCATGGCATCTGTAGATACAATACCCTTTTTGTTTTTCTGAAGGTAACGAACAAGAGTATTGGAGATGATAAACTTGTTTTCCTGAGATGTAGTTTTGTATGCGCGTGGTTTTAAGATCCCGTTTTTATCGGTTATGAGTATTATACCACGATCACAGGAAAGAAGCTCAAAAGTGCAATGAAGGACATGATCAAGGATATTGTCAATGCTCATGTCAAAGTTGATACCTCGCTGCAGTTCGTGTGTTATTCGCAGTTTTTCATAATCAGCGCGCAATACCGCTTCATCAGGCATTTCCTTTTCGCTTAAAAACGGTTTTTCTGCTTTTGGTGCAGAGATGGGGCTAAAATGACTGTGTATTGTATGGGAATTTTCATCAATAATATGTACAACAGTGCCTGGAGTCATAGAGCTGAAGATGCAGCGTGTATTTCCAAGTGTGATCTCATCACCGTCATTAAGCGATAGTTTTTCGACTATCTTTTTATTATTTACAAATGTGCCGTTAAGGCTTCCAAGATCTCTGATTACGAAACCCTGTTTGAATTCGAAGGTAATGAGGCAGTGCACGGAGGAAATACCGGGATCGGGTATGGTGATATGATTATTGGTTTGGCGGCCGATAATGCAGTGTTCGTTAATTTCAACCTCATTCCTGCCGCTTCTGGAGAATATAATAAGCTTTGGCATTATCTAATCTTTCGAAGGCTGAAAATTGTCATTTTTTAGAGAACGAACAGGCAGACCGCGGCAGCCTACGACATCATAAGCAGGTATAGCAAAAGAATTTCCTATGGCGAAGTTGAAAGCCACATGGGCTCCTGTTGACTTTTCCGAAGTCCAGAGCAAAATACAGCTTAATTTTATTTTCGGAAAAATTTTTACCATAAATCCACAGTCTGTCATGTATCCATTGTATTTTGAATCCGTAACATAAAGACTTTGAAGCTCTTCAAGAGTCGGGAGACGCCAATTGTCATATCGCGAACTAATGGTATCGCCAAATGTATATTTGGCCCAGGCATTTGCATGTTTCCAGTTGATATCGCCCTGATTGTCAGCCTTTGACCACATCAGTCCCAGTTTATGGTCTGTAACGGTTCCGTCGCCATTATCGGTGAAACGGTCTGCGGCCATAACAGTAGGGCATGAAAAAATCAGGCATGTAATAATTATGCAGAAAAAAGTTATATTTTTATACATTCTTCTATTTTTTAAGAAATTAATGAATAAAAATTAAATTTTATTATAATATGACAAAAGAGTCAAGGAATAACTTATTTATTTCATGGCACTTTTTTATACTGAGAACTGATTTGTTTTTTCAAAAACTTTGTAAAAATATGGCGGATTTTATCGAGAGATTCATCAACGCCGGGTGTTATGTACTTTGCAAACACATCAAGATGTACCAGAGCATTTATGGTTGAATCTTTCTTGCTTGCTGTACGTAATCTTTTAACAATCGAGGCGTTCAGCTTTTCTATATTTTCATATATCCTGGTAAGCCCATTCAGCTCCAGATCAATCCTATGTCCTTTGATGACCAGGAAATATTGCGCCAGCAAATATGTAGAAGTTGCCCGCCATATTGTCTCTTCCTCGTTTGCAAAGGGAAGATGAAAGCGGGCCATTGGCTTTAAAAAATCGGTATGTGGACATTCACTTACTGCGATAACCAGCCCCATCAATGAGCTTATTCCCTGCTGTGCGGTTGTGTTGCGTGATACAATCCTTTCCTGTGTAGAAACTTCAACATGGATTTTATCATAAGAAATAAGAAGTCCAAGACGTTCGACTATATTAACAAGATTAACAGATAGCGGGCAGTTCGGATACATATCAATGGTGAGTGGGCAGTGGGGGCACTGGTGCAAATCGAGCCGGGTCCACGAGGGAAGATTTTCAATAGTGCTTCCGTGTAACTTTAGCGTATGAGTGTCAAGTCGAAGGTCAAAAACCTCTTTCGTTTTGTCCGGTAATGTAAAGGTGTAAAGGATATTTATTGTTTCCATAATGCAGACCTCGTAACTTATAGCGTATTATGTCGTAATATTTTGGAGAGAAAGCTTAAGTTTCCAGCCGGGTATTTTGGTTAAAAGGTTCACGGTTGAAAGGTTCAGAGGTTGTCCGCCATTACATTAACCCAATGGAATCAATAGGTAAGGAAGAAGTACGAAACACCTAACCTTGAACGGGGAACCCTTGAACCTTATAACCCAGACCGACCTGGTGTCAAATTATTTTGCGATTCCATGGTATGTCAAGGTCTCCAGTCATTTTTGTAAGGTTAATAACGAGGTCTGTAATATGTACTTATGGTCTGATTTCATTACCTGTCGGTGATAATACAAACATGGATGGAGAAACAGCTGCATCAGCCATATATCTTTCGATATCAAGCATAAACCCGGCGCCGTTATCATTTGAAATTACCAGCTTTAAAGGTACATGATAACCTTTGATATATTGCATCGTTTCAAATGCTGCTCGATATTTAAGAGAGCCGTCTGACTTGAATATCTCAACCTTTTGGATATCTGACTTGTTTTCATCCAGATATATTTTTTCAATAACACCCCGCCATTTTTTCTTTAAGACAAGTATATAGCCTTTTTTTAATTTATTTTTTATTAAACCTGCTGAGGTGAATTTGTGTATCGGTATGCGACCGGATAGAAGTGAAACGACATCACGGGATCGAATCGGGATTGAAACCAGTCGATCAAGACAGGCATCGCTTGAGCGGATTTTTTTAAAAGACGAGGGTTTGGCAGTTAAATCAAGATAGTACAAAAAATTTCCGTCAGTTGAAAATTTTATTGCAGGATGTCCTGAAACAAGAACAACAATCAGCAGGCTTGACGGGTTAGCGCCTGCCCACATAACACGCTCATCAATTCCGGGGTTATTATTATGCCACAGCTTTATTCTGCCTATGCCTTTAAAAGCCTGGAGGTTTTGATTTTTTGTATTCAGAGATGAAAGCAGATTCACAGCTTCAACATGATCTGCAGATTTTTCAGGTATCCTGCCTGTTAGGCTTGCGCATGAAGAGAAAAGAAAAGAGGCGGCAACAAGGGATAATATTAGTGTTAAAAATTTCATTGGTTGTTTATTATCTTAATTATGATTTTTTATACTCCATCCGCTTGCGGTGGGGCAAACATGCGGAAGGGGTGTGTGGGGGGAAACTACGTTTCCCACCATCATCTAAATTGGTTTTTATTGTTAGTTTATTGCATTTTATGGCAAAAATGCGTAAGGGTTCATTCTTTCTATGTATGAGAAGTATGATTGATGATTGAATATTGAATATTGAAGGAATACTGCCTGTTTCATCCTCAATTCTAAAATAAAAACGTTGGAGCGTAGCGACTTCAATCAATCTTCAATCTTCAATCATCAATATTCAATGAGTTTCCGGTTTATCCGGATTAGGGCTTTTCTCCTGTGAGCTCTTTAATTTTTCTTTCGAGCTGTACTTTATCCTTTTTCTTATTTTTTAAAGAACGTTTGTAAAATTTAAGAGCATTGACCCGGTCGTTTGTTTTAAGGTAGGCATCTCCGAGATGTTCCAGCATAATTGGATCATCGGGAACCAGTTCGACTGCTTTTTTAAGGAATTTTAATGCTTCGGTGAACATTCCCTTTTTAAAATAGACCCATCCCAGGCTGTCAGTAATGTATCCGTCATCAGGTTTATATTTTAATGCTTCTTTTATCAGGCGTTCAGCTTCGTTAAGATTTATCCCCAAATCCGCATAGGTATAGCCAAGATAATTCATTGCATTTGCGTGCTCCGGATTAAGCTTTATCACAGCTTTCATTGTTTTCATGGAATCTTCTTTTCTGTCCCATTTATCATAAACAACGCCCAGGCGAAAAAGGAACTTTTCCTCGTTAGGAGAAATCTCAATGGCTTTTTTAAGGGCGGTTTCAGCATCTTTAAACTTCTGAGTATCTTCATAAAATGTAGAAAGATAATAAAACAATTCAGGATCATCAGGCGTCTTGTTAATTGCGTCCTTTAAATGATTGATTGCCTTTTTGATATCGCCTTTTTCCTGGTACAGGTAAGATATATGCACTATTGCGTCCTGGTAAAACCTGGAACCGTGTTTTACCTTTTTAAAGTGAATCATTGCTTTATCATTATCTTTTTTGCCGTAAAAGGCTATACCTGCAATATGATGAATGTTAGAGTTCTCCGGAGAGCCTTTCAGCATACCTTCAAGAATAGTTATTGCGGTGTCATATTTCTTTTTTTCTATATAAAGCTGTAAGATATTTAATATTATTGCAAATTCGGATTCACTCCTTTTCCCAAGATCGATAAAGAGCTTTTCAGCATCCCGGACTTTTCCTTTTTCATGGTAATAACAGCCAAGTTCTAAAGCTGCCCGAGCATTATTCGGATTTTTTTTCAGGATGTCTTTATAAATCTTATAAATTTTATCAGGATCTTGCTTTTTCCCTTGAGCATGGTAAATATTCAGCAATTCGAATCTTGGCTCTACCAGTTCTGGTTGCAGATCGAGAGCCTTTTTGAGCTGTTTTTCAGCTTCCTTATAATTGCCTTTCTGAGAATGAACTTTCCCAAGGAAAAATCGACCCGGATAGGAGGCAGGAAAATTATGAACTAGTTCCCTGAAAACACTGAGCGCGTCAGACATTTCATTATCTTTTATATATAAACCTCCAAGGATTAAATATATATTTTCCCTGGTTTTATCAATTGCGATTACTTTTTTATATGCCTCTTTTGCAGCAACAGTATTTTTCAGGTTCTGGTGAATTTTCCCTGAAAGAATAAGAGTCTCAACATCGTCAGGATTCTTTTCCAGTATATTTTTAATAATCACTAAAGCTTTATCCTTATTATTTTGCTGTGCATAGAACAAAGCAAGTTCTCTTTTAAGGTATAAAGACTCGGGATCAATTTTGATCGCTTTCTCAAGGTATTCAAATGCTTTTTCAAATTTCCCTCTTTTACGTGCAATTTGTGCCTTGGTAAAAAAATAATAACTACTATCAGGTGCGTAAAAAGCAATCGACTTTTTGGAAGAAGGCTGAGCTTTCCTTTCAAAAAATGTGCAACCTGAAGAAAATGAAATGATTATTATAATAATGATAAGCGTTAATATGTTGTTTTTCATTTAAATAATCTTCCTGCCAGAGGTTTGAAATTATTACCTAACCAGGACAAGCCGGAACCTGATTGACTATTGATTATTGAAGATTGAATATTTGTAGATGTCGCTTTGCTCTGTCATTTTTATGATCCTTTTTTAAAATTGATCCGCCGGAAGCGGACCTTAAATAGTCAATCTTCAATCGACAATATTCAATCATTTGGAGACGGTGAAAATATTTCAATCCAATTTTTTTAACACCAAATGCAAAAAAATAACTTTTAAGGTACTAA
>JAUWOH010000096.1 GCA_030612225.1 Desulfobacteraceae bacterium | reverse complement strand
TTTTTTGTATATTTCCATCGTGTTTCAACATCCGTTATTGTATCAGATCTGCTTAAAGCGTTTCATACCAACGCGTCGGCTCTGGGTTTCATGTCTTCCATGTATTTTTATCTCTACGCATTTGAACAGCCGCTCGTGGGGTATCTGGCGGACAGAATCGGGCCGCGGCGGGTTATTGCATACTGGTCTGTAATAGCTGCAGTCGGGTGCTTTATTTTTGGAATGGCACCTGGAATCGGCTGGGCATCCATAGCAAGGGCGTTGATCGGCATCGGTGTTGGTGGGGTGTACGTACCGGCAATAAAAGCGTTTTCCCTGTGGTTCAGGAAAAAAGAGTTTGCCACTATGATCGGACTGTTAATGTCCGTGGGGAATTTTGGTGCCCTGATCGCCACCACGCCCCTGGCGTGGGCATCGGAAACCTGGGGCTGGCGTTTGACATTTTTTCTAATTGGCGGAATTACCCTTTCATTCACGTTTGTTGTGCTGATGTTCACCCGGGACCATAAATCTTTACATAAACCGGTTGAAGAAAATTCGGATTCAGTCCATTTGGATCGATCCGGGACAAAGGCACAGATTGGCCGGATACTCTCTTCAGGTCAATTCTGGATCATCGCAATAATATTTTTTGGTATTTACGGCACGTTTATCACTCTACAGGGACTCTGGGCCACACCGTTTCTCATGACTGTATTGGATATCAATCGTGTCCTGGCCAGCAACCTGAACATGTTGATCCCTGTTGGTGTGATTATTGGTTCGCCTTTGTTTGGCTGGTTGCCTAACCGATTTTCATTGGACAACCGTAAAACACTGATCACAATTCTTGTAGTATACAACCTGACGTGGATCTGTGTTGTTTTCTTCTTCAATTATCTGGGGAATATCGGGCTTTCCCTGGTGCTGCTGATTATGGGTATTGTCGCGGGCGGCTTTATCAGTATACTTTGGGGGATTGTTCGGGAAATCACACCTTCAAAAATTTTAGGTCTGACATCCGGTGTGCTCAATCCAGCGCCGTTTTTCGGTGTTGCAGTATTCCAGATTCTTACCGGTGCCATTCTGGACCATTCTGACCGGGTGGGTGATATGTACTCCATCGCAGGTTTTAAAAATGCTTTCTTGCTGTGTCTTCTCTGTTCAATCGTCTGCATGGGTTTTTCTTTACTAATCCGCAAGCCCCAATCTTTATAATCTCCTTCCGGCAAAGCCAATCTTCCCCGCATTGACTTTTATGACGATCAGCCCTTTCCCCTGGCGTGGAGAATCGTTGTGTGTTTTGCAACATAATGTCCTGAAATTCCCACGGAACCTAAACGCATTACGATCCTAAATAAAAAGATATTGACAATACACATTATGTGAATATATAATTCGCATTAAGTTACTAACTTATTATCAAAAAACAATTTATCTGTAGTTACTAACATGGAGTGAATTATGGAAAACCCTTTTAGCTATACAAACATTGTAGAAGGCGACTCTTTCTGCAACCGGCAAAAAGAAAAAGATGAGTTGTTGAGTTTTATAAAAAATTCTCAAAACATTCTATTATACTCTCATAGACGTTATGGAAAGACATCTTTGATTTTTGAAGTTTTTAAAAAGGCCAGACGTAAACGCCCTAAAATTAATACGATGCATGTTGATTTATATGGCACTCTGTCCGAAAAAGAATTTGTTGCAGCTATGCTTTCAAGTTTAAGTCAGATAGAATCTAAGGTCGAAAGACTGATAAGCCTGTTAAAAAATACTGTCAGGAATATTAAATTAGGGTGGTCTATTGACCCGATATCCGGTGCGCCTTCCGGAATATCCATCTCTTTTGATTCAGGATATAGCGAGATAATGCTGGATAATATTATGGAGCTACTCGACAGATTATCCCAAAAACAAAAATTGGTTGTGGCTTTTGATGAATTTCAAGAAATTGCCAATTACAGCCAAAGAGGATTTGAAAAAAGATTACGTAAGAATATCCAGTTGCACCAGAATATATGCTATATCTTCTGCGGAAGTCAGCGCCACATCCTGAGTGACATTTTTAATAATAAAAATCGAGCTTTTTATAAACTGGCGACGCATTATCCTATTAATAAAATTGAAACCGGTTTTTATCTTTCATGGGCCAAAAAGCTGTTTGCTAAAAAGAATATCGTATTAAAGCCTGAAATAATTAAAGAGGTGGTTTTCCGGTGTGAAAATCATCCCATGTATATACAGCAGTTTTTTTATTTTTTATGGGATGAACCTGATATTTCACCGGAAACATTAAATAAAGTAGAATATAAAATCTTTGAAATGCACTATCACGAATTCTTAAACCTGTGGGAACCACTGACAGCAAATCAGAAAAAGACACTTAAGTTGATAGTTTCCACCGATGGTAAAGAAATTTTCTACGCAAATGCTATTCAATCAGTTGATTTGAAAAGCGGTTCTCAAATTACAAGGGCGTTAGAGGTGCTAATAAAAAAAGATATTGTTTACAAAAATAAAGATTATCAAATCCA
Source organism: Desulfobacteraceae bacterium (assembly GCA_030612225.1). Classification (GTDB taxonomy): domain Bacteria; phylum Desulfobacterota; class Desulfobacteria; order Desulfobacterales; family JAUWMJ01; genus JAUWMJ01. The sequence goes on along the minus strand of JAUWOH010000096.1, from coordinate 7,282 downwards.
GGATGTTATGTTTAAAAAATGGATTCAAACTCTTCTATAAAAATTATCGTTAATTGTCACCTATTCTCCAACTAAATTTGAGAAGAACCTAAAATAAACTGTTTTGTGGGCGGACACTGTTTTACACTTCAGGAACAAACCGGTAGTCACTTGTATGGGAACCGAAAAAGATAAAAAACATAAAAATTATGCCGTAATCTTTGATATACAGAGATTTTCCCTGCACGACGGACCGGGCATCCGCACGACAATTTTTTTTAAGGGCTGTCCTCTCAGCTGCGCGTGGTGTCAGAACCCTGAGTCTCAGAAAGCCGGTCCGGAGATGGCATTTTATGCAGAGCAATGTCAGGAATCTTACGCTTGCACAGGTATTTGCCCCCAAAATGCAATATTAAGAGCAAAGCAGAGCCGGATAAATTATGACAGGTGTGATGCCTGTGGTAAATGTGCTTTGGAATGTCCTTTTAACGCATTGAGAATAATAGGCAAAAATTGGCATTACAAAGAGCTTGTTGACGAAAGTATAAAAGATAAAGATTATTTTCTTGATTCAAAAGGAGGGGTCACGCTGTCAGGCGGAGAGCCTGTGATGCATGTAAAGTTTTTACAGAATTTCCTGCCGCTTTTGAAGAAACACGGAATTCATGTAAATATTGAAACATGCGGTGTATTTAAATTCAAGGAAATCGAAAGTATTCTTTTGTACTTGGATTTAATATATTATGATATTAAGCATATAGACCCGAAAGTACATAAGCAATACACAGGAGCGGACAACCGTCTGATTCTCGACAATTTTACCAGGATGGTAAAAGTATTTCCAAAATTGCAGGCTCGAATACCGATTATTCCGGGAGTCAATAATGACAGGGGAAATATTCTGGCAACAGCCCGATTTTTAAAACAAAACAATCAAACCTCTATTCATTGCCTTCCTTATCACAGCCTGGGTGCGGCAAAACTTGCCAGAATAAATTCCGGTCCGGCACCATTTAATTTACAAAGTATTACAGCTAAAGATCTTCTTCCGATTAAGCAAATGTTTCAAGGGGAGGGTATCCATGCAGTTGTCTATGACTGAAGAAAAGCCTATTCACCAAAAATGCCAGCAAAAAAGCCAGCAAAAAACAAGGATACAAAACTTAAAAACCGCTGTTCAGAATTACAAGCCCGGAGTCTGTACAGAACGAGCCATTATATGGACAACCTATTTTAATAATCGAGATAATAGAAAAAAGCCCCAGGTGATTCAGATGGCGGAAGCGTTAAAAGACGTGCTCCTGAAAAAAAGCATAAATATTTATCCTGACGAGCTTATTGTGGGCAATTTTTCTTCTAAAAGGGTCGGCGGTTCTATTTATCCTGAACTCCACGGAGTTCCTGTGGTTGAAGATGTGTTCAAATTTTCAGGAAGAAAAACAACTCCTTTGCAAATATCAGGTTCTGAAATATGGCAATTACTGAAAATTGTTCCGTTCTGGTTGTTTAAGTTTTTAGCTATAAGAGCCTATAAATCTCCTTTCAAAAAGATTCGGTTTGTATTCAGTCAACTGAGGGCTGTTTTTTACTTAATCAACGAATCCGGGGGAATTTCCCATTTGGCTCCTGATTATGAAAAACTAATTCAAATCGGAACAGACGGGATAATTAAAGAAGCTAATCAATACCAAAGCAGTGTGCCTAAAAAATCGGAAAAGTATTATTTCTACGAAGCAGTAAAAATTATTGCCGGGGGATTGGCTCAATTTGGAGAAAGGTATGCAAAGCTTGCCCGGAATATGGCCAAGGATGAATCAGACCCTGTTCGTAAAAAAGAATTGGAAGCAATCGAGCAGGCTTGCCTCCAGGTTCCGGGAAAAGGTGCAAAAACCTTTCAACAGGCAGTACAATCATTATTTTTTGCCCAGATTGCTATTAATCTTGAGAGTCTTGATAACTCGGTTTGCCCGGGAAGAATGGATTACTATCTTTTTCCTTATTATAAAAAAGACATTCAAAGCGGTTTGATTTCAAAAGAAGAGGCAAAAGAAATAGTGGCAGCCTTTTCAATTAAAATGTCGGAAATAATCCCTGTTTTTTCCAAACGCATAACACGCTTCCACGGCGGTATGTTCAGCGGGCAGGTAGTAACTGTAGGCGGCACGGATTATGATGGAAATGATTCCACAAATGAGCTGACTTATATTTTTCTGGAAGTCATGGACGAGCTGAGAATGAGGCAGCCCAACTATCATGCCAGAATTCACGTTAAATCACCTGAAAAATATATTAATACAATCAATGAAATTTTATCCAACGGCGGCAATTCTCCGGCCCTGTACAATGACGACATCATTGTTGAAATGCTTTGTAAACAGGGGTACAAAATTTCGGATGCAAGAAATTACACAGCAGTAGGATGTGTAGAACCTGTTTCCCAGGGAAAAAGCTTTGCATCTACAGACGCTGCTTTGCTTAATGTTCCGATCCTGCTGGAATTGGCGCTTAATCAGGGAAAAAGATTTAACTCACTTGTTCGCTCCGGGGCAAAAACCATGCCTGTTTCAAAGATGAAAACAATGGCGGACGTCAACCATGCTTTTGAAATTCAACTCAGCTTTAAGTTAAACAAACTTATCCGGGATCTCAAGGCAGTGGAGTCGGCAAACAGAAGGCTGCACCCAACGCCGTTGACAAGCATGCTGCTCGACGGCTGTTTAAAGTCCGGTGTCTGTTCAACAGCCGGCGGCGCTGCTTATAATTTTTCAGGAATTCAGTGTGTAGGTCCTGTGGACACCGGCGATGCATTATACGCCATTGAACAGGCCGTGTTTGTGGATAAGAGAATCAGTATAAAAGACCTGGTCAAACTGTTAAAGAATAATATTAACGATAAAAAGCTGCGGGCATATCTGCGCAACCTCATAAAATTCGGCAATGATGATGAAGAAGCAGATAACCGGACAATTTATGTGATAAAAGAATTTATGAAGATTTTGAAAAAACATGAAAATACCAGGGGAGGAAAATATGTTGCGGGGCTTTATTCCGTTACGGCCCACCAGTACTTTGGAGAGGTTACCGGCGCTCTGCCCCATGGGAGAAAAAAAGGGGAAAGCTTCGCCTCAGGCATAGCGCCGGTAAATGGAATGGACAAAAATGGACCCACAGCTTTAATAAATTCGGTAAACCGGATTGACTTTACTGAAACTGCAAACGGCATTAATTTTAACCTTAAATTTGACAGTCTATGTTTGCGGGGGCAAACAGGACTCTTGGCTCTTGGCAATATTTTAAAAACCTATTTTCGCCGCGGGGGAATGCAGGTGCAGGTTAATATCATGGATCCGAAAATTTTGCTTAAAGCCCGGGATAACCCCGAATTATATCCAAACCTGCTGGTGAGAGTCTCCGGGTACTCTGCTTACTTCAACGACTTAACCCAGGGAATGAAAGACGAAATAATAAGGCGAACATGCATAACGGTATAGCAGCAAAAGCCTGTGGCAATGTTTGCAGACAAAAACCCTTGATGCATTCTCCTTAACTCCCCATGTTCGAAGAATTTGGAATAACATACCCGGTGATATTCAAACGAAAATAACTTTACATGATTGAGCCTTTTTCAAAACGCCCCATTTCGAAGTCTGCGCTTATCTGCTCAATTCCTGTATCAGACTGCACGAAGGATTGACAGATTATGTCATCATTCACGAGCTCGTTCATACCCGCATTAATTGCCACAACAAGAAATTTTACGCCGAGATCGAGCGGATTGTAAATGATCAAAAATCATTGGATTAAGAACTGAAAAAATATGGCGTAGGGTTGCTGTAATCAAGTGAAAAAAATTGCCTCTATTTTTTCTCCAAAGGTTCACAAACCAGAACGTTTCTTTCGTCCAGTTCGAACGTACACTTTTCTTTAAGAATCGATTTGAGACCTTTCCTTGCCCGGTGCAGCCTGACCTTGGCGTTTTCCTTTGTAATATCGAGGATGTCAGCGATTTCGGCGTGATTGAAACCGATGAGGTCATAAAGGATGAGAACAATTCGCTGTTGTTCGGGGAGAAGATTGATCTGCTCCTGGACGCAGGCTCCCATTTGAAACTGTTCGAGTTCTTTCTGGACCGGTATTTCCAAAAAAGGGCTGGGCACACTCTCCTCCGGCTTTCCGGTATCATTGTTCTTCTTCTTTTGGGATTTGAAATGGTCCTGGCACAGATTATAAGCAATCCGGAATATCCAGGACGAAAGTTTTGACTGATCCCGCATCGAATCGATATTTTTCTGGACGCGTATAAATGTTTCCTGGATCAGATCCTCAGCAATCCATTCGTTCTTAACAAGCCCTGTAATAAATTTTTTTACGCGATCATAATACTGGTCATATATCTCCAGCAGTTCCATTTCCGTTCTCTGTCTCCTTGTTTTTAGAATAAAGAGGCGGCCCCCGTATCAAACGACTGAAGGACGCCTCTGATGATTCTCACACGATTGAGAAACTCGCGACGAATTCATTTCTAACCTATCCCCGGTACAATATCAAATCATTTGAATCCATCCCGCCCTCGCTTTGAAAATCGGGTTAGTCGCAGCATGTCGAAGTACCGCTGCAGCAGGTTTCACCTGTTGTCGCGCTGGGCGTCATCATTTTCTGGATGGCTTCTTTCATGACCATATGCGCCCCGCCGCGAACCTTGACTGCAATATCCACGGTTTTTTGGATATCTTCTTTACCGATATTCAATTTTTCGGCTCTCGAAAAATAGTGTTCAAAGCAGGGGCCACAATTCGCTGCCGTGGCAGCCCCAAGGGCAATAAATATTTCCGTATGCTCATCCATTGAATGCTCCCCCTCATTTTCCATTTTGTTTATGATAAATTTTTGTAATCATAAAATAAATTTATGATTTGTTCCTAAAATAAGATTTCCATGAGAAATTCGGACTAATCCAGCAACACCATCACATACCAGGCCGGAAGAAATTTTCCCTTTTTGTCAAATTCAACCTTGAATCCCAAAGGTTCCAGCGTCTTTCCGATATCCACCTCATAGCCGTCCATTGAAGGTCGGGCCAGGTGAGGATAGCGGCACGGTTCCGGAAAAGCACATTCCTCGCATTGGACACACATGGCCATGGCAAATGCAAACGGACAGTCGTGGGAAAGCATGGCTTCCTTTTCAATGGCTACCGCTATTTCCTGCCCCAGCTTTGGTTCCGATACTTTTATAAAAATGGATTGATCATATTTTTTAAAAGCGTCCATGAAACACTCCGGGGTCAGGGCAAGGTTCGGAGGGCAGGTCCAGTAATTTCCCCAGCGGTTGCAGCCGAATCGACATTTTAAAAAGGAGCGGTCATCAAAAACGATCTCTTTTGTCGGTACCAGTCGCGCGTCGCCAGCGCCCAGTTCAATCGATCTGTCAATTAAGGTCTTATAGCCTTTTCCCATCTCAATATCCTCTTAAAGCTTTTGGGTGGTTTTTAAAACAAGATGAATATCTGCCAGCAGTACACCTCTCAAATGTTAATGTATCATCATACCGCTTTTGCTTTCCGGTAATCCGAGGAAAGCCTAGCGTTATTAAAGTCAACCGACTCGACTTTCGAGTCGTTAAAATCCGCCCCTCTCAGGTCGGCATTTTGGAAACTGGTTTTCAGCAAATATGCGTGGTTTAATCTTGTATTTCGTAATATTGCATTTTCAAAATCCGACATTGTGATTTCGGTATTTGAAAGATCAGAATCAGACAAATCGGCACCGATCATCTTTGTTGCGGCAATGACGGCTCCTGACAGGGTCACTCCACGCAAATTGGCAAAATTCATCTCAGTAAAACGAAGGCTTGCATCCCGTAGGTCTGCCGACTCGAGTGTCGCTTCCTTAAAATACGCATTGTGAAGATAGACATTTTCCATCCGTGCCCGGCTGAGGTCAGATTTAGAAAAATTGGCATAATGGAGACTGGCTCCTTCGAGGCAGGCATCTTTCAGGTCTGCCAACTGAAAAATTGCCCATTGGAGATCTGCTTTCGCCAGGGTGGCAGTGGTGAGACTCGCCGCCTTTAAATTGGCAGTTCGAAGATTTGCCCGATCCAGATTTACCCCTTCCATATTCGCCCTTTCAAGGTTAGCTTGTTGGAGATTATGTAGGGACAAATCGCGGCCGCTCAAATCGGCCTTCGCGCCCAGTTCTCCGCTGGATTCCAGCCACTTCCGATGTTCCTCAAGTATAGCCGCCAGTTCGTCCCTGTCGATTTTACGTCTGCGCATGATGACAGTCTTCCTTTCAATTTTGAGGGTTTGTGAATTTTTTTAGTAATAGTAAGACTTGAACGGTGTGAAAAAAGTTACACTATTAAGAAGCATTTGATAAAAATTGATATAAGGGTAAAACCGGGTTAAGTTAAGGACGGGCAACCGGAAAGCGATGAAATTCTTTAAGTTTTTTATCATTCATCACGAAAACACGAAAAAGCCATTTAAAAGGCATGCCTTGATGGTTATGGGGCTGCAATTAAAATATATGATGAAGAAAATGAAGAACCATAAAAAACAACTTGGCATTGTGTAATGTGTACTATATGCTACACATATGGAAAATATATTTGGCAGTTACATCAGAGAAAAAAGAGAGGCTCTAAAAGCTGGGGATTCCAGGTATTCTCTCAGGCAGGTCGCCACACGCGTGGGAATTGAGCCATCCTATTTAAGCAAGCTTGAGCGTGGAGAACAAAAATACCTGTCTGAAGAAAAAATTGTTGTCCTTGCAGATGATCTGAATGAAGACCATGATATTCTGCTTGCCTTAAGTGGTAAAATTTCAAAGGACATACAGGAAATCATAAGAAAGCGCCCTAAACTGTTTGCACAATTGATACGTGATATAAAAGATATGCCGGATCAGGCAGTCCTTCGTATCGTTCGTGAAGTGCGAGACGGTAAATGGTAAAAGGAGGTTTAAAATGATTGAATTAAACAATGATACTTTAAATTTTTCATTTCCGGAGGTACATCCGAGTGCTCGGTTTGCAATAGATTTTCAACGGACCCTGCGCATTCCTGATGACGGCAAAAATTATCCACTTCCACCTGGTTTGGGACGGTTTCCAATGAAACACGTGGATGATTATGGCAATACCGTTCCATCCATATGGATCGAGCATGGGGGTGTCATGCTGCCCATGTATCAGTCGGAAGCATTATGGCTGAGCTTCAATTCTGACTATATTTCAGATCGTGATACCTCTTACCCCTTTGCAATTAAAATCGCCACCGGAAAGATTAATGCGGTTACCG
>JAUWOH010000147.1 GCA_030612225.1 Desulfobacteraceae bacterium | reverse complement strand
CAGCTAAATTAATTCTGATTCTTCCAGAATAAATAAATCATCTATTCATCACATCAGACAAACGGTGAGTAAAAATGCTGGATTATGCATAAAATGAAACGGACTATAGCAATCATAGCTGCATGCTTTGTTCTGGCCAATGTGGCCGCAGCCTCTGAACACGCAACTAACCGCCCTGCGTCGTGGGCTCAACCCCTGGAGTTCGACGGTGTGCCCAACTTGCATAAGGTCAGCGACAATCTGTACCGAAGCGCCCAGCCCACAGCACAGTGTATGAAGAACCTGAAGCAGATGGGAATTGAAACGGTTGTAAATCTTCGTTCCTTCCATTCGGATCGAGACGAAATCGGGAAAACTGGATTGGGATATGAGCATATCTACATGAAAGCCTGGCATCCGGAGCGAAAGGAAGTCGTCCGTTTTCTACAGATCGTCACGAATCCGAAGCGCACCCCGGTTCTGGTCCATTGTCTTCATGGTGCCGATCGTACAGGAACCATGTGTGCCTTGTACCGGATTGCCGTCCAGGGCTGGACGAAGGATGAGGCCATACGGGAAATGACCGAAGGAGGCTTCAACTTCCATGCAGTTTTTGACAACCTTCCCAAGTGGATTAGAAAACTCAATATAGAGTCAATCAAAAAGGATGCTGGAATTGAAACCAGCACGGAACAAACTCCTGCAGACTGCGTCTTAAAGGCCGTGCCTGAGTAGTGACGAACCACGCGGCGTCACGAAAAATGGCCTGTGAAAAAATGGGTTCGAAATGAGCGTATACCGCTTTCCATAATTATGTTTCGAAATACGGAATTGCGGCATAAGTGGTTGTAGAAAAAAACGTTTGAATATCGGAACGTTTTTTTTAACAACCACTATAAAGGCATACTATTAATGGCGTCGTAGAAAGTCCCATCTACTGCGTTGCAGCGGTTTTTCAGAAACTCGGCATACTACATGTATTGCCTCGTTCCTTAAAAGCCACTGCGCCTTGTATATGGAACTTTCTACTTAGCCATCGGTGATACTTTTTACAAGTCCATCAATACTGCGTGGTGATGCGACTTTCCAATAATAAATCAGCCAATAACAAAGCAAATGGATAAGTAATGAGCTATGGGTCTTAACCTTTCGGTCATAATCCCCGCCCTGAATGAACAGGATTGCCTGCCTCTTTTGCTGGCAGATCTGAATGTTCAAAAAAAAGTGAATCTGCAAATTATCATTGCTGACGGCGGCTCCACAGATGACACCATAGAACGCTGCCGCCCCTTTGATCCCGTCATTGTGCGGGCGCCTGGCGGGCGGGCCAGCCAGCTCAACGCGGGATTCAAAAAATCTACCGGCGGCAATCTTCTTTTTTTACACGCGGATACAAGAATCAAAGACCCCTTCCTGTTGTCCAATGCTCTCGAACACTGGAGCACAGCCTTTGCGAATGCCGATCATGATATGGTAGCAGGGCATTTTCCCCTGAAATTCATACGTACTACCCAAAACAACGACATGTCTTTCAGATACGCCGAAGGCAAAACTCATTTCAACAGGATAAATACCACCAACGGTGACCAGGGATTTTTATTAAGACGCTCTTTTTTTGAAGACTTGGGCGGTTTTGACGAAAGTCAGCACTTTCTGGAGGACCAGAAACTGGCCGAAAGAATAAGAATCCGGGGCACCTGGATTACCCTGCCAGGGCTGTTATACACTTCCGGCCGCCGTTTTGAAGTCGAAGGCTTCAACCGCCTGTACATACTGATGGGTATGCTCATGGCGCTTTACAGCACCGGTCGCATGGAATTTTTTAAAAGAGCAAAAGCCATCTACGCCAGCCAGGGTGACACCGGGTATCTGCTGTTAAAGCCTTATTTTGGAGCGGCCATCAAGATGTTTGTGTATGATCTGAGATTTTCCGGAAGTATCCGCGCCTGGTTTTACATTGGGCGCTATATCCGTCAGAACTCCTGGCAGATGTTTTATTTTTTTGATGTGTTGTTCCGGACCTCTGTAAAAAATAAAGATTACCCATTCCTTAAATTCCACGACAAGTATTTCCAGCCCGTAACCAACAACTCCGTCTGTGACGCGATCAACACATTAATTTCATTTTTCTGGTTTATGCTCGTACTGGCCCCCTATTTTTTTGTTGTAGACACCATCCGGCCGGGTGGATCATCTCCAACCTGCAAAAAGCAAAAGTAAAGAATATCGAAAACCACCTTTAAAAGGGCATCAGTTACATAGGCGCCCTAAACTAATATCCCTGACGTGCTCAAAGTCCGGAATCTTCAACTTGATCTTGAACCTCGGTTAAATATAAAAAAGAGTATAAAAAAGATAGAAGTATCTCAACTCCTGCCTTGAATTTTTAATAACTATTGGGAAAAAACTGCTCTGAAGCACTCATAATTATCGCCTTGATGGGGGAGGTGGCAGCGTACTTACATAAAGAGTTCGTTCGTCAACCATCTTTATAGGAATATACAGCATGTGCGGATAATACATATATCCAAAAAACTGGTTATCTGGCCCTTCAATAATATCGACTCTAACAGAATCGTACCAACGCTTAATTGTACTGATTGCTTCCGACAAGGTCTCCTGATCTTCAATTTTATGCCAACTATCACCAACTAGTTTTTTATCATCGTTTTTTGGGTCAAACATGATGGCTGCGGGTCTTGAATCCCATCTACCGGAATAATATATGGTATATTCCTCCCAATTCTCTCTCAACTCCGCAAGTGTCATTTTGTTCTCAGTACCGGTTTGTGCTCTTATTTTTCCGTGGGTTCCTAAGCATCCCATGATAAAAATAAATATTAGGATTACTATTCCAGCTAATTTGTTGATGTTCATAATTTCCTCCCTTTATAAACAAAGCCCAAGCTATTCTTTTAAAAGCTGAGGAATGAATTCGACCAATACTAGGGTGATACTGGTGAGAGCATAGAGCCCTTGTTCTACGTTTTTTTTAATTTACATAGGCAGATTCTAAAAAAAGGAGATCAGCCAAATAAACGATTTCACCGCTAACCATCTGTTTTCTTTTCAAAAGTGAAAGGCAATGCCAAAATAGTATTGCCAGCCTTCGATATCGATTTTGCCCGTCGTATCCTTAAAACTCAGCGTAGTTTCGTTAATGCGGGCTCCGGCATTGAGCCCGAAGTTTTCCGTTAAAAAGATGTCGATACCTGCTCGAGCGTATAGACCAGCGCCAAAACCGGATTCTGATTCAGAGTTGAACTCTTCAGGTACCGATGGCTCGGGTTCGGTCTCCCGTTCACCCCAGATGAGCAAGGGGCCGGCACCCACATTCAGCCGGAGCCATTTTGCTGGTTCGAAGCCGAGATACACACCAAAGAAATAATCGATCAAAAGCGAGTTGACATCCACCGAAATAGCAACTGTGCCACCGCCGCTTCCTGAAGATGCGCTAAAACTTCGAACATCACTGTCCATGCTGAATAGGGCACCGGTTTCGAGGCCATACTTGAAAGTTCCCCCGCCGTATGGTTTTTGCACATCAACACCGAAAATACTGACGTCGTAGTCACTCCCTCCAAGGTCCGAGTCATTGTTTGGAATGAGCATCTTACCGTAGAAAACATGACCCGTTAACTGCTCTTTTGCCTCTTGTGATAAAACGTTGTCCGCTGATAACAGGCAGAAAGCTGTGCAGATGATCAGAGCAATCCACTGCTTACTATTCAGATGAGTTTTCATTAGCTCTCCTCTTTTCATTTATAAGGCTTTGATTATTTACACACGATACGCTGTTATAAAAATAATGTATGCAGAGAAAATTAGCTGTCTAAACAATTATGGGTTTATTATTATGGTTCTCCTCCAGATTAGTTGATGGAGAGGGTTCAAGGATTCAAGGGGTCGAGTGCTTTTTTTCTAGCTATTTTATAAGTGTTTTGGGCATCCTCTCAATCTCTCCTATTCCTTTAGTAGTATCGCTAATTACCAGTCTCAATATAACCCAAAGCTCCAGAACCAATTCCAAAACGTCCTATTTCGAAATCTGCGCTTATCTGCCCAACATCTGCTAGCGCACTCTTGCACCGAGGGCTTATATTGTTACGGGTAGTATATCAATATCTTGCTGATATCATAAAGCTATTCGGACAGCAATGATGAAATTCAATTAACTCCATATACGTTGGGGACATCAACAGTTATTGGAAACAGGTTCTGGGTGAGATGTAGAATATGTTCATTTTGCCAACATTGAATATATCATTTGAGTATCACGAGCTTTTCTGGGTTTCAAATGTACATATACGCTGGAGTAATCCAAGGTTTTAGGATTGGGATAATTTTGGTCTTTCTCAAGCACCTAAACCGGCTATACCCTCACTTTTAATGAAAGCTCCTCCTTTCATGACCATGCGGACATTATTCATCGAGTCAAGGTCTACCAAAGGATGGATGTCTCAGAACTTGAGGAAAGGGCGTTTTTTACGTTTAGATAGCAGATAGCAACAATAAGACACCAGTTGTTATCTTTCCAATTCGGCTTTCACGGCTAAACCAATCTTTTCCAAAGTATAGGGTTTTTTAACATATGCTCCGGCGCCAAGTCTTTGAACCTCCTTGACCCGGTCTGTTTCAGAAAATCCACTTGCAATGATTGCTTTTTGACCCGGATGTATTTCGATAATTTTCTTGTATGTGTCAAGGCCATCCATACCCAAACCCATAATCATATCTAAAACCAATAAATCTACCGAATTGTTTTTTATGTATTCAACCGCTTCTTCACCGCTTGAAACGGAAGTGACAAAATAATCCAATGTTTTTAATATTATAGATGCCACTTCTCTTTGTTCCTTAATATCGTCAACAACTAAAATTGTTTCACCCTTGCCCATGTAATCTTCCATCGGTATCGAGACTTTCTCTTTAGCAACCTCTTCTCTTGTTACAGGAAAATAGAGTTCAAAGGCAGTTCCTTTTCCTACAGTGCTTTCTATATTTATATATCCTTGATGGTCTTGAACTGTGGTCCATACGATAGTCATTCCCAAGCCTGTACCGCTTCTGCCCATTTCTTTTTTTGTGTAAAAGGGTTCAAATATATTTTCGAGATCCTCAACAGCGATTCCAATACCTTTGTCTTCTATTCTCAGGACGGCAAAATCCCCTTCATCTATATTATCATAACCCTTTATTGGACTGTCAACATATCTGTTTTCAGTAGAGACAATGACCCTGCCTCCACCGGGCTGCGCCTCCACTGCATTGGAGAGCAAATTCATCACAGCTTTCTTTAAGTGAACCGAAGAACCTTTTATATTGAGAAGATCAGGTTCAAGATTAGTCTCAATGTCAACACCGGGGTGATAGCTAACAGTCTTTTTATGTTCAGGAGACCTTAAATGATCAGAAATAATATCGTTTAAATTCAAAGTTTCATTGACAGTAACTCCCCTTCTTGCAAGGTTTAATAAATCCTGAACGATTGCAGCCGCTTTTAGGCCTGAATCCTGTATGGCCAGGAGGGATTTTCTCATCGGACTCTCTGCAGGAAGGTTCATTAACAACAGCTCAGGATAATTTATAACCCCGGACAATACATTGTTGAGATCATGGGCTACACCTCCGGCGAGAAGGCCAAGCGCCTCCATTTTTTGAGAACGGGCAAGCTCTTTCTCTAAACCCTTTTTCTCTTCCTCTGCTTGTTTCCGGTCATTAATATCAGTCAGCAGACCTTGCAGACCACAAATACCCTTTTCATCGAAGATTGGCTTGCTGGAAGAGTACACCCAGCAAAGTTCTCCGGATTTTTTGTACACTCTGTACTCAGAAGGAATTTCTGCTCCGGAAAGAATTTTCTGGAAACGACCCATCACAAATTGTAAGTCTTGCTGATATATGACCCCTTGAATCGGCTTGCCAATGATCTCGGAGGGGCTATAACCCAACATGGATTTCACAGCGGGGCTGACATAGGTAAGAAGCCCACTCATATCAACGATAAAAATAATCTCGTTAATGTTTTCAACGAGGTCGCGATACTTCTCCTTGCTCTTTAGTAGCGATTTCTCCGCATATATACGTTGTTCGATCTCATCCGTGAGTTCCTTTGTTTTCAGCTTAACCTGTGCTCTGGATAGTAAACTAATGATCAGGAAAAAAAATAAAAGGGCTACCATACAAGCAATTATCCATTTAAACCATTTTGGGAGAACTGACTTGGTTCTTCCCCCAAACCACTTATTTATCGATTGATAGTAAATAGAATGTTCATCATTTTTCAATTTGCGCACTTGCATATCCAGGGCATATAATAAATCTGAATTTTTATCTTTAGCAGCTGCACAATAAAGCTCCTTAGGGCTTATAACGATAGGGCTTTTTTGAATTTTATAATCTCCTTCGTGCTGATTGCCGTAAAAATGGCTGACAAGACCTGCATCACATTTGCCTATCTCTACTATTCCCAACACGTCTTGATACTCAAAAGCTTCAATAAATCGACATTTAACTCCTAATTGACTGGTCAGATTTTTTAAAGTTATAAAGTGCATATCATTTTGGAGCACCGCAATTTTTTTGTCCTTAAGGTCTAAGATTGACTCAATTTGCTTACCTTTGCCAATATATATCTGCCCCCATTCTGTGATCAAATTTTGGTATGTATAGTCAAAATATTCACTTCGCTCTTTAGAATATGCGATAACACCCAGAAGATCTATTTTTCCTTTTTTCAGATTGGTGAGGCATTGTGGCCATGTGCCAGGAGTGTAATGGATATCCCAACCCTCTTTTTTGGCAATATTCTCTAAGACATCAATAAAGAAACCGCTGACACTCCCATCACGCTCAATAAAGGTAAGAGGCTTGTTCTGGTATACTCCGACATTGACCGTTCTATCTGCCTGAACTACAGCTGAGGTAACAGCCTGAATAAACAATATGATAATCAGGAATGAAGTCCGTCTTTTCATTGAACATCCTTTTAATAATTTTGGTTCTTCTCAAATTTAATTGGAAAAGAGGGTTCAAGCGTTTGCTTTCTAAAGACTTTATCAGCGCTTTTAACATTCTTTCGATTTCTGCTATGTCTTTTTTTATTGTACCCAATTCACCTTTTTTAATTAAATCTAAATCCCCTATATCTCTAAACAGAATTCGTATGACTTTCGCCAGGCTTTCAACTCTTTGTAATCCTTTAGTATTTTTATCCGCCTGTTCTATGGCGGATCACTCGAACCC
>JAUWOH010000022.1 GCA_030612225.1 Desulfobacteraceae bacterium | reverse complement strand
AAACATACATGCAATGATCATAATGGAAAGGCTGATGCTGAAAACTGACAGTTTTTTCATACTATTCCTCCTTTTTAAGTTACCTGCCTTCTAAATTCTTGCTTGTGCGGAAATATATTTTCCGGGCAGTTAAGTTTGATGAATTCGTAAAAAGTCGAATTCATCAGGTTATAGGTTATGTAATTATCTGTTTTATCATGCACTTATAACTTAAAACCTAAAACGTTTCGATAAAAGCATTTTTTTGACTTTCAAATAACTAAATCATAACCTTATGATTGACAAGTTATTTTTTGGTTACAGTGTCGCAAAGCGGCATAAAATAGATTACGAAACTATCAGTTATTAATAGAACTCCAATACTTTAGGGTTCGCGTAAAAATAAGTTCGCAATTTCAGGTGTTGAGGCGCCCGGTTGACAAGGTGCGAAAAAGCATGAATATCAAGCATATTCCGAAGTTTCGCAACGCAGTCAGGCGGGATGCATCGACGTCTAAAGTCAGAAAGGATGCATCGGCGCCTGAAATGTGAAATTATTTTCGGAGTCTACGCTTACCTGCGCGATCCCCGCGAGCCCTTAGATCGAAGGTTTATGATATTACAGACCTCGTAATTTAGTCTGAAAATAGCTCAGTTTTTTGGACACTATATGGGGTTTCAGGTTTCAGGAGTGAAAACACAAGGGCGGGCCTGAAACCTGACACCTGGATGCCTGTGTCCAATTTTCATGCAATTCCGCGACATTTAAAGGTTCACAGTCATTTTATCAAGCTGAATGACGAAGTCTGTATGAATGAACTTGAAATAAACATAAAGGTCAAACGTATACTTGTCTTTCTAGTATATACTTTGACTTGCCTTGTTTTAATATCTTCATTAATTCTCGTCCAAGACCTTCCGCACAATCTTGAGCATCTGCTTTATATTATATGGTTTTTCGATGAAACCCTTCGCACCGGCTTCAAGTGCCTCCTTTGCAGGTCCATTGACAGAATAGCCACTGGCAATAACCACCTTTACCTGTGGGTTCATATTCATAAGCTCTTCCAGGCACCTCCTGCCACCCATCCCCGGCATAATAAGATCCAGAATAATCAGAGAGATGCTCTCTTTCTTTTCCTGGTAAAGCGTCAAAGCGCTCTCACCGTCAGGGGCAGTAAGTATCTTATATCCAAATTTCGATAGTATCTCATCTCCAAGATTACGGATGAACTCCTCATCATCCACCAGCAAAATGGCCTCCCTGCCTCCCGTCGGCATCGCTTCTTCTTTCCGCTCCGCTACTTGTTCTACGATTTCTGCTCCAATCACCGGCAGATAGATCTTGAAGATTGTTCCTTTTCCCGGCTCACTGTAACAGGTGATATATCCCCCATGGCTATTCACTATGCCGTAGACCATTGACAGACCCAGGCCTGTGCCCTTACCCGGCCCCTTTGTTGTGTAAAAGGGCTCAAATATGTGCTCCGTGGTTTCTCTATCCATGCCGCAACCTGTATCGGAGACAATAAGGAGGACATGCTCCCCTGGATAAGTTCCCAGATGCGTTTTACAGTACTCTTCGTCTAAGGTGACGTTTTCCGTTTCGATAATCAATTTGCCCTCATCATGGATGGCGTCTCTTGCATTAACCGCAAGATTCATTAAAACCTGTTCGATTTGGGCTGGATCCGCATTAGTGATTTTCAGATTTTCCTCCAGATGAAGTTCAATATCGATCATCTTTGGGATGGTTCTTTTGAGGAGTTTATGGACATATTCTACTTGATGATTGAGGTTGACCGGTCTCAGCTCGCTCTCTATCTTGCGGCTGAAGGTAAGGAGTTGCAGGGTCAGCTCACTGGCCCTCTGTGCCGCCTTTTCTATCTCTTTCAATTTATCAAATTCAGGGTCTTCTCTTTTCTTTTCAAAAAGAAGCAATTGAGAGTATCCCAGGATGGACTGAAGTAAATTATTGAAATCATGGGCTATACCTCCGGCTAATGTACCAACGGCCTCCATCTTTTGAGCTTGCTGGTATTGTGCCTCAAGTTGTTTCTGTTCGGTGATATCCTCATAGATAATAAACTGCTCACCGGTCTCCATAGTCACCGATCTAAAGTATATCACTTTTTCGGAACCGTCTTTACATCTCACATTAAATGACCGGGGTCGCCCTACGCCGACCTCTGACTTTTTCAGATCGTTGATCCAGCTTAAAATGACTTTACGTCTATATTCCGAATCGGGATATGCCTTTTTAAACCATTCTCTCCCCTCAGGAATATCTTCCAGGTTATAGCCGAAAATCTCAATGAATTTGGGATTTATGTATTTATAGCGGTCATCTTCATCAATAAAAGAAATTCCGAATGGCGATTCTTCAACGAGGATGCGAAATTTCTCCTGCTCCTGGTGTAGTGCTTTCTCAGCCTTCATACGGTCTGTAATGTCTTCTACAATCCCTTGATAGTGTGTAATCCTGCCTGTTTTATCTCTCCTGATGAATGTTTTATCCTCAACCCATTTTTCTTTTCCGTCTTTGGTGACAATCCGGTATGGTTCATGAACAAATCCTTCTCTATCCTTCTCTTTGCTAAAGACTTGAATCTCTTCTTCTACTCTATCTAAATCGTCAGGATGGATCGTTTTGCGATAAACGACTTTTCCTAATATAAATTCTTCAGTCGTGTAACCAAATATTGTTTCCACATTATCGGTGACAAATTCAACAGGCCATCCCTCCTCATTTTTCCAAAGGAACGCAACTGCCGGACTCCTGCTGATAATGTCATAAGCTTCCTTCAGATCCTCCTCAGCCCGCTTTCGTTCGGCAACTTCACTTTGAAGCTCAATATGAGCACTTTGTAACATCTTACTTTCCGTAGTAAGTTTTTCAAAAGCATTACGTTCGTTGTTTAGAGCGCGGTCCAGTCTGTTGAGCAGAAAGCCAACCGGTAAACTGGTGGTCAGCGTGATGATAGAGATATTAATAACGAACATCACCCATTTGCCGAAAGGCATTGCGTATGTAGAGGCCCATGCTTGGTTTTCAGGTCCCATTAACCAATAGAGCAGCATAAGCATTGCCGCATTAGTAGCTGTGGACACGGCGGCTGCACGGGAGCCGAACATAAGCGTGGCCATCACCGCACACATAACAAGCCACGCTGAACGTGCGTAGTGTGGCCCAAGCGCTATATAAAATGTAATGGTCATCGAGTATAGAACAACGAGCAAAAAATATGCTCGAAACCGGTACGAGCCACCTTTAGTGATGAGCATGATGATTAAAAAAAGCCAAATACCCACATCAAAGGTTATGAGTCCGTATTGCTTTTCAGCGATGTATATTGCGAAGGTAGCCACCATTGAAAGAGGCATGGCAAGAGCGCCAAAAACTATCATTACATTGGCAAACCAAATTCTCCAACTCTTAAGGCTTGTGGCTTCGTCGAGCCCTACCCTCCAGCGTGAAGGCTGAAATAAGTTAATAATGTTCATTTTGGCACCATACAGAATTTATACCTAAATCTTGCATGAAAAATTAGAAAGAGCTTAGACCTGACTGATAGATTTGATAAGAACTTGCTTGTTGAAAGCGGAGTAAGCTGAAATCTCGGTTGTTGTACAATAGTAGGATAGATCACAATATGTGGTATCCCTTTTTATGAAGTGTCAATTCTCATCCAGATACCGGCAACTTAGATACAATTACCAAATGTCGAATATATTGTCAACAGGCCATTTTGATCTAAATTGGATAAAATTCGGGCAATTAAGACGCAGAACACCGGTCTTCGCCAAGTTTCGCACTGGCAAGCCTGTTTGCCCAAGTGTGGATTTTGTCCATCTTCGCCATCTGTATATGGCACTGTTCTTTAAAAATAAACCTCTTCTTGCATCTAAAGGAAAATCCGATATTTGGAATAAACAGGCGTCTATTTATTTAAGAACAAAAAGATAAAGTTCCCTTGGGCCATGGGCGCCATGGACGAGGGTTACCTCAATATCCGCCGTTTTGCTGGGGCCGGTGATAAAAGTCATGCAGTCTGTAATACCTTCGGCCTGTTCATCGAGGTCCCATTTTAGCGGCGTTAGGTTAAAGCTGTTCCGTTCAACGAACGATAGCCGTCTCAAATAGTTTCAAAGCCTTGACGGAAACAGTTTAACGCTTTCTATCAGAACAGTTGTCTCCGTTTTTTCTACAGGCATTTTCCTTTGACTTCTCTGCGAGCCTGACCCGTCTCCTGTCGAGCGCCTCCC
The DNA here is from genome assembly GCA_030612225.1 of Desulfobacteraceae bacterium. Classification (GTDB taxonomy): domain Bacteria; phylum Desulfobacterota; class Desulfobacteria; order Desulfobacterales; family JAUWMJ01; genus JAUWMJ01. The sequence goes on along the minus strand of JAUWOH010000022.1, from coordinate 11,903 downwards.
TGTTTCTTCTTTTTTCTTCTTCAGTAACAATTTTTATCGGAGGAACCGGAGCAGGACGGTTGTTTTCGTCCAGAGCGACAAAGGTGAGATACGCTGATGCGGTGTGTCGGATCTTCTGGGTGATGATGTCTTCGGCTTCCACACGGACACCGATTTCCATGGAGGTCTTACCCACCATGTTGATGCAGGCTTTCACAGTGAGCAGGTTCCCGATAAACACCGGGTGAAGAAAATCAAGCCGGTCGATGGAGGCCGTCACCACGTTGCATCCGGTATGTTTGATGGCTACGACCCCTGCAGCATCGTCTATATGTTTCATCACCACCCCGCCGTGTGTAATGCCTGCAATGTTTGCATCCTGCGGCGATACCATGTGTCGCATGATAACGCTGCTGTGATCTATGGTCTTTTCTTCCATTGTTCTTCTCCTGTAGCATTACCAAGACCGGATAAATTGGAACCACAATGGCACAAAGTGTTTATAATAGAAGATGTTTAGCCGGACCGGTGATTCAGGCCGGACTATCTTGCTGCCAACTCAATTGTCCGGGCAAGGGTCTCAGTCTCCAGGTTGATACCCACTCTCAGCGCTTTGAGTCCTCTCACTCCCGGCAGATCGTCCAGATCAAGAAACTCCAGGTCATTCAACAGCTTTTTCCGTACCTTCAGGAAGTCGATGTGGCGCTGGATTTCGCGACCCTCATCGGTGTTGGAGTACACTATAGCCACTCGGCCGGGCTGTGTTAACCTCTCCCCTGTACCTTTGACAACGGCTTTATCAATCCGGGATTTGATGATCTCGTGGCGGACATCATAGGCCCCGTCAACGTCGAAGCGTTTTTCATCGAAGCGGAAACGTATGGACAGAGGTGTATGGTTCAACAGTATTAAGTGACAGGTCTCCAAAGGCACTTTTAGCTCCGGCTTGATTTGCTCAGTGTGCTGCGCCATACCGCAAGCCACGAAGAGCTGCCACAGGCCCAGGTTCTTGACATGAAAAGCACTTAGTTTACCATTTTCCATCATCGATGCCCCAACATACATCATATAGTCTATACCATCGGTCTGACGCTTTTCAAAGTAGTGTGGGAAAACCGACTGGGCATCGGTCTCCTCCCTGGATAGATAGACGGATAATGTCTCGTTTAGTATGGAGACACTCTCCTCGAATTCCCTCCGTTTGCGGTAGACAACCCCTACGATGGGGTCGATGGCCTTTTGGTAGCTCTCAATAGCCCGGACGACCCGGGGCCCAAGGCTCAACAAATCCTCAAAGGCAGGCTCCACTTCGCGGCTGAGGAAATAAGAGATCGAAGCCTCCTCATCTGAGGCCAATCCCGTGCGCACGCTTTCAATCCGTTTTTCAATCCTGTACTTGAATTCACTGATGAGAGGCCATGATTTTGCATTTTCTGCCCATTTCATGATATCCAAAGCCAGATTTAATTGTTCGGTAAAGTCAGCCTGAATACCCATGTTCCGGCCTTCAGATGAGCCTCTTATGTCAGACTGGGCATAGAATGGAATGACATCCTTGAAGATGATCGACTCCATCTCCGATGGCTGGTCCATGCGGAGACGGTCCATATGGCTGAAGGCCGCTTTCCGAAACCGCCATTCCACCGAAGGGTGAACCGCAGTACATTTCTCTTTGATAATGGACTGGATTGTATTGTTCATCTCATCCAGGCCTCTTTTCAAGGCCATCGAGAAGATCGGCGTGATCTGTTTGATCAGCACTGTATCAATGGCGCCCAAGTCCCTCGCGTGGGGGCTCAGAATTTCAAGGGTACCAAGCGCCTCACCCTGGTAAAAGAGAGGCGAAACAAGCATCGATCTGGTCCCCATGTCCAGGACGTGCTGCTCGGTGGGAGTCAGGTCTGTTTCTGCCTTGAGGTCGGGAATTCGAAGAATGGACTCTTGCTCCACGGCCCGGAGCCATACAGAGCCCTCGATTTCGGACATGGGAATGTGTTTGGAGTTGGTGAAAATGCAGTTGGCCTTCATCTGACAGCCGTCACTCAGGACAAGAACCCTGTCGCCCTGGACTGCGCCAATTCCGGCCGTCAGGTCAGGGCGTCTGAAAAGGATCCGAAGACGTTCCTGAAGACGCTTGAAACCATCAGCAGAAAAGATCGACTGCTGGTCGATCAGGTCCTTCTCTAAGGCCGAAACAACTTCCGACTCGGTTACATCCACAGCCCGGACAACGCTGAAACCGTAAAATTCGAATTTATCTGGGCTGATGAACCTGGACAGGACCTCGATGTCTGTGATATTTTCTGCAATAATGGCCCTCTCTTTCTCGCTCAGCTTTCTGGGCTCACCTACGGTCCGAACTTCAACAAACTGAAGGTCAAGCGTTATCCTGAAATAGCGGTCCAGGCCGGTCTTCTGATCCTGCACAATACGAATGATAGGCGTATCCAGTCCCTGCTGAAAACCGTAGATTTTGTACAGAACCAGAAAGTAAGCCCTGAGCAATCCGCCTTCTTCTGAAACTCCCTGGTCGTCCTTGACTTTACCCTTCAGGAACCCGTCTTTACCAACCATAAGTTGTTTGAATCTTGGAGAGACGTAAAAGGGCTGAGACGTGCAAGGGGTCAAAGCTCCAGACACTTCGGTATCCAATGAGGCGGCCGGAAATACAACGCTCATGAGCGGGATCAAGAGATCCTGATAATTCTCCAGGATGGATACGTCTTCTATGGCGCCTGTAAGCGCGGGCGTCTCATTGATCCTGGCCTCAAACACCTCAAACATAGACTCCATGTTGGGACAGACCGGAGTCACATTCTTTCTCCAGAAATCCAGAAGAGGCTCAAGGCTGAGCACAGATCTGAATGGATGATCATTTTTATTTTCAGTCATGACTTATCTCCTTTGTCTATTTAATCATTATAACCACATAATTGGTAATTTCAAGATCCGGCTCAAGTTGGCAAATTTCAGTTATGTCTTTGTTTAGTATACTCAATTCACCTTTTTCAATTAAATCTAAATGCCCTCTTAATAATATCTCAAGTTTCCAATTTGCAAACAGAACTATAAGATATGTAAAACATACTAATGTAATCCATGGTTGTCTTTGTTAGGCTCTGATTTAAATTTTGTCAAATTAGTTCTTGACAATATATTACGTATGCGTATAATTCGTATAAATATAATATGTATGGGAGGTAAAAAATGAATTTTCCGCTTCCGCCGGACTGCCCGTATTATTTGATTTCCAGGTCCATGCTTGCCGTCACATCCCTTTTAAAAAAAGGTTTTGCCAATGAAGGGATCAACACAATAAAGCCGGCCTATCTTGGTGTTCTGCTCTCCTTGTGGAATGAAGACGGTCTTAAGGCAAACGAGCTTGGCAAGAGAGCAGGACTTGAACCGTCCACCATGACAGGGCTTCTAGACCGTATGGAAAGAGACGGACTGGTAAAACGAGAACCCGACCCCAAGGACAGGAGAGCACACAGAATTCATCTGACCAAAGAAGGTGTGGATGCTGAAGTTTCCGCAATAAAAGTCGTATCAAGCACCCTTGAAAAAGCCTTCAGCACCATCCCTGAAAAAGATATTGAAACCACGAAAAATGTACTTCGTACCATTCTTTTAAATTGCGGCAAGGAGGATTTAAAATGAACAAAAAAATCGGGTTTACCTGCGCCTATACACCGGTCCCTTTAATTGAAGCAGCCGGGTTTTCCCCCTTCAGAATTTTTCCTGAATCCAAAGCGCCTGACCAGGCAGGGCACCTGCTCCACGACAATTTGTGTCCCCATGTCAAAAAAGTGCTTAACCGGGCCCTTGCAGATGATCTGCCGGGTCTTGAAGGTATGGTTTTTATCAATTCCTGTGATTCCATGCGGCGGCTGGCCGATGCCTGGCATGAGGCAAGACCTGATGACAGAACAATCCTGCTGGATCTTCCTTCAGGAATAAATAATTTGAGCCTTGATTTTCTGTCAAAAGAATATGAACGCTTGGCAAAAACCCTTTTCAAGTGGAACAATGAAAGCTTTTCCCCGGAAATAATACCGGAAATAAAACCAGAAATAGAATTAGATAAAATAAAAGATAAAATTGCCACTTGGAACCTTCTTGCTGCCTCAGTTAAAAAAATCGAGGAAAAAATGTCCCTGGATTATTTTCCAGGGATTGCTTCCGCACTTCAGCAAATTATCAATACGGCTGCGACTGATTCAACAGATAAGGCTCTGGCAATGGCCCAAAAGAAAATTGAGCCCAAAGAACCTGCTAAAGCCGGCAAGTCGCCTGTTTTTATTTTTGGGAACCTTTTGTTTGATCCAAAGGTGTATGATCTTTTTGAAGAATGGAACGTGCATGTGACTGCCAGTGATTTTTGCACCACCTCACGGTTTATCACTCCGGTGGACACCAGGACGGACAATAATATCTTCAGATCCCTGGCTGACTCATATCTTAAGCAGACACCCTGTGCAAGAACCATGGATACGGCAAAGCCCGGCAGCATCGCCCAGAGGATTGTTCAGCGGGCAAAAGAAAGTAATGCAAAAGGGGTCATCGGATTTATCTTAAAATTCTGTGATCCCTATCTTGCCAGGATTCCTATGATCAGACAGGCCCTGCAAAAAGAATCCATCCCCTTCATTATGCTGGAAGGGGACTGCACCATGGGCTCCATGGGGCAGCAACAGACAAGAATCGAAGCGTTCACAGAAATGCTGGGGGTGTAATTAGCACCCCAAGGGCATTTCCTGCGGGCACCATCGACGTTACTTTTAGGAGGCCATCAATTATGATGTATGAACATTTTGACAATGCTGTAAAAGGAATAACTGAAAAACTCAACCAGGACCCTGAAGGCATCAATGCCAGGAAAAAATATGCACTTGAATTGTCCAAACTGGGGAAAAAGCTTTATTCCAAAGACGAGAACATTGCATGGTGCGGTGTGACCGCACCTTTTGATCTTCTCGGTTCCATGGGAGTCACCTCCTGTTTTGTTGAATTTGTCGGTGCCATACTCTCTTCAACTCAGACAGCTGGTTTATTCCTTGAAGAAGCGGAAGATTCAGGGTTTGCGACGGATTCATGCGCTTATCACCGGGCTGTCATGGGAGCGGTGTTAAAAAACGCTATGCCGGAACCTGATTTCATCATAGGGACCAGCAGTCCCTGTACAGCCGGTCTTGCCATTGTGGAAAATTTTGCAAACCAGTATAAAAAAGACTTTTTTATTTTGAATGTACCCCAGAATTATACAAAAGATGCAGTAAAATTTCTTGCAGCCCAGATTGAAGAAATGACCAGTTTTGTATCTGATCATACAAAAAGGCCGTTATCAAAGGAAAAGCTTGGCATTGCCCTGGATTATTTCAACAGGTCAAGCCAGCTCTTGAAAGATATCTATGACCTTGCAAAAACAAAACCCTCTCCTGTTGACAACAAGTTTTTAAAGGATTTCGGTACGGTAATGGCCCTTCTGATGGGTACGCAACAGGGTGTTGATATCTGCCGGGCGTTTAAGGATGAACTGAATCACAGGATCAAAACCGGCCGGCATCATGCCTCAAAAGAAAAAATAAGGCTGATGTGGATACAGAACAGAATTCAGTATCCCTTTCCCATAAATGAGATGCTTGATGATCTTGGCGCCAGACTTGTAGTGGATGAACTCAATGATGTCACCTGGGAGCCAATGGACCCGGACAAACCTTTTGAGAGTATTGCAAAAAGAATGATTTCAATTCCCTACAGCATGGACACATCTGAACGTATTAGACACATGCAGGACCTTGCCTTAGCATACAGAATTGACGGGGCAATCAACCCCTGTCACTGGGGGTGCCGCCAGGGGACAGGTCCAAGAGGTTTGATTTCAAAAGGGCTTAAAGACATCAATGTTCCTGTGCTGAACCTTGAAATTGATTGTGTGGATTCAAGGAATCTTGCCAAAGGTCAGATAGAAACCCGGGTAGAAGCCTTTATAGAAATGCTTTCTTAGAAAAAATGTAAGCGTTCAGAGGTTCAGGGTTCAGAGGTTCAGGGTTGCTTTTTTGTCGACTTTGCTCATGGGACAGCAGGTACTCTATGAAACCACGAATGGTGGCGCGGGTGCGTCAGGCATGATCATATACATCTCTCGTGCCTTCTCCAGCCAGACATTACGAATTTCAACTGGAATTCAGATTAATATTTAGAACTGACAACCTCTGAACTCTGAACCTGTGAACGGTTATGAAAAAATAATTTTCAGAGTCTATACTTACCTTCGGGAGCCTTAAGGAGAAAATGAAATGTATTTCGTTGGTCTTGATATCGGCAGTCTTTCCTGTGATGCAGTACTGATTGATGAAAAGAAAAATATATTATCCTCATCGGTAATCCCCACCGGGGTAAAAAACATCGAATCCATTGCCCGGGTGAAAAAGAACATCCTTGATGCATCCGGAATTATGGAAAAGGATATCAGATCAATTATTTCCACGGGATATGGCAGGACCCGGGTCAAAGAAAGAGACGGCGCGGTCACTGAGATCACATGTCATGCAAAAGGAATAAAATATATGATTCCTGAAACCCGGATTCTCATTGATATCGGGGGACAGGACAGCAAAGCCATCCACCTTGATCCGGATGGGAATGTGGTGGATTTTGCCATGAATGATAAATGCGCTGCAGGAACCGGCAGATTCCTGGAAGCCATGGCAAGGGCTCTGGAAGTGGATATCAACGAATTGGGAGACCTGGACAAAGGAGCGACAAGCGACCTTGTCCTGAGCAGCATGTGTACGGTATTTGCTGAAAGTGAAGTAGTTTCGCTGATTGCCGGCGGTACCGAGCAGAAAGAGATTGCAAAAGGGCTTAACCGGGCCATTGCAGCAAGGACCACTTCCCTTGTTAAAAGGGTGACCAAAAACACTGACGGTCTTGCCGTTTCCATGTCCGGTGGTGTGGCGCGGAACAAGGGAGTGGTAAAGGCTGTTGCAGAAAGCATGAACATAGAAAAGGTAAACACCCCTAAAACACCGGATATCATCGGCGCTCTGGGCGCAGCAATTATCGCCTTTGAAAGAATTGCTGTTATTGAAATTTCCAAATAGAATAAAAGCGTGATTTTATAATGTTTTTTCCGATACAAGATCTTGTTTCGGGCGCTTAAACAGGTCGTAGCAAAAACAACTTTTAATCAGTTTGTCGCAGATGTGGTAACGCTCTGGTCTGGTATGGCTTTTGTGATTAAAGCTGCAAAACTATTTTATTAACTGTTTCTGAAAGGTCTAAAACTTCCTGACATTTTTCTTTTTTCAGAATGGTCTTTAAATATTAGATAGACTGGGTTTTGATAAAATCCGGGAATGCTGTATATTCGTTTTCTTTCAGGATCTCTGTCCACTTCCAAAATGTGCCATTCGTTGTCATATAGAGCACTCACCCACATATGCCCATTTGAAATCGCAGCACGAACATTGATGCCTGCAGATAACAATAATGACATCATTAATAATGACAGACTGTTGCAATCCCCTTGTTTTGTTTTTAATGTTTCATTAACCGTAGGCCAATCGTGCGGATCTAGTATAAAATCGTAATTGTGTTTAACATAATCAAAAATTATCGACAATTTATCATAATATTCTAAGCCGTTTATGCCGAGTTGTTCTTTAACCTGAGATACCGCTTCAGGATCTATAAGATTTTGAATAAGTGTACTCCCGCGATCAGTATCGACGATAAAATCACAGAGCTTATACTCGGTTGAATATTTCTCTCCAGTTTTTATTAAATTTTGTCTCAAAAAACGTGAATAGTTTTGGATATCCCATTGCAAAGAGCCCTTTTTTATCACTAAACAACTGGAACAGATTACTACCCATATTAAAATCAAGGATATAGCTTTCAGTGCAGCTTGGTTTTGTAAAAATAATCCTGAGATTCTGTTTAACATATTTAGGTTTCTCTCTTCCTTTTAATAAATATATCGGCATTTCCGGTCAAAACTTTAATAATCAACTATGTTATTAAATGATGAAAAAGGTGGTTGGACCCATTTGAAATGATTTGAAAAACCTATTTGTTAAGCAGATTGCTTAGATTCCACCCCTGTGTTAAAATAATAAAATCTTTTTGGTTCCGATTAATACTAAAGACTAAAAACCGAAACTAAGGATTCGCGCAAAATCAGTTCGCAGTTTTCGCGCTCAGATTTAGGTCATATTCGGAGTCTGCGCTTACCTGGTCGATCCGAATGAGCAAACCCACAGGAATAGCAAGCTATTTCGAGGAGTTTGCGATTGAGGATCGGCCGAAGATGGCCTGAAGATGAGATACGAAAATGTTAAGTTATTTTTTTCCAAGCCCTAAATATTTAAAATGAATGATTACCAGTTCAATCAGCTCTTAAGCCGGCTTGAACTTTCCTGGGAAGGATACAGGAGGGTTCGGAAAGGTGTAAAAAAGCGGATTCGCAAGCATATGCAACAGTTGGATTGTAAAACAGTGTCTGCATATCTGGCTGAACTTGGTAAAAACGATAAAGCCAGGCGAGAATGTGACATATTGATGTCTGTATCAATCAGCCGTTTCTTGCGTGATCGAAAATTTTGGCAGACCCTTGAAAAAGAGATACTCCCCGATCTTATCAGGGAGAAAGAAACCCTGAAAGTCTGGTCGGCAGGCTGCGCATGCGGCGAGGAGGTTTATAGCTTTAAGATTATCTGGAATCGGTTGGAAAAATCCGGAGCATTTTTGCCGGAATTGAAACTTGTAGCAACCGACTTAAACACTATCTATCTCGACAGGGCACGGGCCGGAGTGTATCATTCCAGCAGCCTGAGAGAGGTTAAAAAAGAAGATTGGTCCAACTACTTTAATACCAATGCGCGCGGCAGCCGTTTTTCGGTAAAACCTGTAATCAAAAACAATATTGTCTGGAAACAACTCAGCCTTCTCGCCGATCCTCCTGGGCTTAATTTTGATATCATTTTTTTAAGAAACAACCTTTTTACCTATTATCAGGATCATCTAAAACAGCCTGCCTTTAAAAAGGTCCTGGACGCCCTATCGCCTTCAGGTGTTCTTGTTATCGGGTCCCATGAGGATCTCCCTTTTACAACCGAAAACCTCCTCCCCGTTGATCCCCATTCCTTTGTTTTTAGAAAATATTTATAAAACATATCTTAAGATTTCCGTCTATTGATTTGAAATAGGTTGGCCTCTCGGTACCGTCTGCCGGAGCCACATGGCCCAGATAGCGGGATCTACGCTTCGACAGGCAGACAGAAAAAACACCAGTGAAATATTTCGTATTTCAGCTAACAGATCTTTTCCCCTGCCGACTGTAGCCTGCGAAAAACCGTATGTCCTATAGGCAACAAAAACTTCACTAAGCGATGCAGTTTTCGTTCGAACAAGGCCTGCCTCGGCATAGCCTTGGCGAAGACGGGCCTGCCTCGGCGTAGCCTTGGCGAAGACGGGTCCGCGGCTAATTGCTATGTGTTATTCGTGTATAGCAAAAAAATAGATTGGAAACAGAATTGAATTTTGTTCAGTGCTGTATAATATTTTTTGGAACTTTTTTACCTTCCTTTTGTCTAAGCAGATAAAACAACAAAAAACGAGGCAGTTTCAAAATGTTCAATTTCGAAGTCTACGCTTATCTGCCTGCCCTGTTAAATTTTTTTTATATTTAACCGGGGTTCAAGATCAAGGAAGGCGAAAATTTTAACCAGAGGAATACATATAGTATTTCGAGGATAGCGCTAAAGCTTCACTAAAGTGCCAAAATTTGAGCCTGTCGAAGCGAAGCGTAGATCCCGCTCATCGGGGACGCAGATATTGGGCAGATAAGCGCAGACTTCGAAAGGGGACGTTTTGAAACTGCCTCAAACAAAAGGAGGTTCCCCATGAAACTAAGAAAGATAACATTAACGATTCTGATCGCAGCTCTTGGGCTGCTTGTGGCAAAAACCGTTTTAGCACAACCGGAAAAAGGTGCTGATAAGACATTATCACCTTATTTCTTTGTGAAAAGTGATGATCCGGAGATAGACCGGTTGCCGCTGAAATCGACTTCGGCAAAGGTAAATATTTCAGGCGTTATTGCTGACGTCATTATTACACAGATTTATAAAAATGAAGGCAAAAAGCCCTTAGAGGCTATTTATGTGTTTCCCGCATCTACCAGGGCAGCAGTTTACGGGATGAAAATGACCATCGGCGAACGTGTCATTACTGCAAATATTCGTGAACGTGAGGCAGCCCGTCGTGAATATGAGCAGGCAAAACAGGAAGGAAAGAGTGCATCACTTTTAGAGCAACAGCGACCTAATGTATTCCAGATGAACGTGGCAAATATTCTGCCAGGGGATGTTATAAAGGTGGAGCTTAAATATACCGAGTTGCTGGTCCCCACAGATGCTGTTTACGAGTTTGTTTATCCAACTGTTGTGGGGCCTCGCTATGTTGACCAGCCTTCAGAACAAACAGGCTCATCGGAAAGCTGGACTGCAAATCCGTATCTTCATGAGGGTGAATCGACGCCATATACTTTTGATATGAAAATGGATCTTGCGGCAGGTCTTCCAATCCAGAACATCAGTTGTGCAACGCACAATGTCGATATCCAATATAAGGGGTCGAATTTTGCATCAATTAAGCTTAACTCATCTGAAGAATCCGGCGGTAACCGGGATTTCATATTAAAATACAGACTTGCCGGAGGGAAGATAGAAACAGGACTTCTTCTTTTCAAGGGAAAAAAGGAAAACTTTTTCCTGCTAATGCTTCAACCCCCTGAACGGGTAACAGAGGAGCAGATACCGCCTCGAGAATATATATTTATTGTTGACGTTTCAGGATCGATGAACGGTTTCCCTTTAAATATATCCAAAAAGCTTCTTAAAGATCTAATCGGCAATCTTCGTCCATCCGACAGGTTTAATGTTCTTTTATTTGCAGGCGGCTCAACCGTAATGTCGGAAAAGTCTTTGCCTGCAACCCGGAAAAACATCAATCATGCAATCAACGTCATTGACCGCCAGCGGGGTGGCGGAGGAACCAGATTGCTTCCGGCGCTGAAAAAAGCGCTTTCTTTGCAAGGTACCGAAGGGTATTCCCGCAACGTAGTTATTGTCACGGATGGTTATGTCTCCGTTGAAAAAGAAGCTTTTGACCTGATTCGAAACAATCTCGGAAATGCCAATATGTTTGCCTTTGGTATAGGGTCGAGCGTAAACCGTCATCTCATAGAAGGAATGGCAAGGGTCGGAATGGGAGAACCCTTTATCATTACCCGGCCTGATGAAGCACAGCAAAAGGCTGCAAAGTTCAGAAAGCTGATTGAGTCGCCGGTTTTGACAGGGATTACCGTAGATTTTAAAGATTTTAAAACCTATGATATTGAACCGCCCAGCATTCCTGATGTAATGGCCCAGCGCCCGGTTATCCTTTTCGGCAAGTGGCGCGGCAGTCCCCAGGGCAATATACTTGTTAAAGGAATTACCGGAGACCGCACATACAGAAAAAAAGTAAATGTGGCAAATGTAAAGCCATTGAAAACAAACTCGGCTCTTCGTTATTTGTGGGCAAGGCACCGTATCGCTCTTCTATCCGATTATAATCGATTGAGCCCTGACGATGAGCGCGTAAAAGAGGTAACAAGCCTTGGCTTAACCTATAACCTTTTAACCCAATATACTTCATTTGTTGCCATTGACACGCAGATCCGGCTAAAAGACGGCAAAGCTCAAACAGTAAAGCAGCCTTTGCCACTGCCTCAGGGCGTTTCCGATTACGCTGTGGGAGGAAAATCTCGCATGGCAAAAGGAATCTCAACCCTTGGAGCTTCCCCCTCTTTAATGGTTCACAAACGCAAACCGATGGAAGTAAAGGAAGAGAGTCGCGATTCCAAAAAGGATGCT
>JAUWOH010000150.1 GCA_030612225.1 Desulfobacteraceae bacterium | reverse complement strand
GCGGAACTTATAGAATCCAACAAAAAAAAGTGTAATAACAGATAGATCAATCAATAAGTGTAACCAGTTACTCATAAGCTTTTTATCTCCACGATTATGCAGTCGGACATCATCTGGTTTGATGTTTTCTTTGTCTGTATTTTTAGTACCTTAGTTGTAAATTTGTTGTTTTAATGGCAAATAATAAAACCAATCACGAAAACACGAAATAGGGAAAGCACGAAATTATAATTTTAACTTTTTCGTGTTTTCGTCCTTTCGTGCTTTCGTGATAAAAAATCTTTTTCTTTTCAGGTTTGTCCTGGTTAGAAAAAAATGAAAAGAAAAAAGGTTCACTTCATATCTGTGTTACTCTTAAACAGTTTTAGCATACGGTCGGTAATTACAAATCCCCCCACTACATTGAAGGTAGCCATTGCAATAGCGATTACGCCAATTACTTTCTCGAATGGAGTTGTTTCAACAGAAAAGAGTAGAAGTGCTCCCAGTATGGTAACTGCCGAAATAGCATTTGTCATTGACATTAAAGGCGTATGCAATAGTTGGGGCACTTTGGATATAAAGAGGTACCCAATTAAGAAAGATAAAAAGAATACAAACAGCATTATTATTAGTTCAGTCATATTTCCTCAACCTCCTACCTCCCCAGTGTCCTGTCATGTGTCAAGTGACGTGAGATTGCGCCGTATTTTTTTCTTTCCGCAAGGCGCGCCTGAAGGCGCATAGTCTCGCTATGTAACTGAAGGCGTAACGCCGCGGAAAGGGAAAAAGGCAAGGAAGACACGTCAGTTGATGCATGACAGGGCACTAGAGCAAACATTATTTTCCAATTACTCACAGATCTTCCATAGCCTTGATGGCGCCTTGGAAAAGGATCTTCCCCTTATAAGTAACAAGGGATTGTTTTACGATATCATCATCCAGATCAAACGTGTTCAGTCCTTTCTTGAAGAGATTTTCTATGTAATAGTACATATTGTTGGCATAAAGCCAGCTTGAGTGAACCGCCATTCTTCCTGGTATATTTTGTATTCCACAAATGTATATTCCATTTTTCTGAGCAAATTGCCCGGGTTCTGTTACCGCACAATTGCCGCCCTGATCAATAGAGACATCCATAATCACAGAACCTTGCTTCATTTTAGAGATCATTTCTTCGGTAATCAGTATAGGAGCGACTTCACCCGGCACCAGAGCGCTGAGAATTACGATATCTGCATCCTCCACGTAAGGTTCCAGAACTTTTTGCTCTATTTCCAGCCACTCGTCTTCTAACGCCTTTGCGTAGCCGCCTTCACCAATGACTAGTTCCTGGGGAATATCAAATTCAGCCACCTTGGCACCAAGGCTCTCAGCCTCCTCACATGCTTCTTTACGAATGTCCATTGCCTTGACTATTCCACCAAGTCTTTTGGCTGTAGCGATAGCCTGAAGTCCAACAACACCTGCGCCAACTATTAAAAACCGGGCCGGTTTTACCGTACCGATGGCCGTCCCGATCATTGGAACAAACTTCGCCATTTGATTGGCGGCAATCAACACCGATTTATAGCCTGTAACTGTGCTCATCGAGGATAATGCATCCATTCTCTGTGCGCGGGAGATACGCGGGATGCCGTCCATTGTAAACGAGGTTATGTTTTTATCCCGCAATTCTTTAATCATATCATGATTCCCGGGAGCTGCTGGGTGTAGAAAAGTGACTAGAGTACTGTCATTGCGCATCATTTCTACTTCATGTTTCCCAACTGTTTCATTGAACACCGGTTGTTTGACTTTCAGAATAACATCCGACTGAGCAAAAAGTTTTTCCGTATCAGAATTAATACTTGCACCTGAATTCTCGTATTCTTCATCGCTTCTCCAAATACCTTCACCGGCCGACGATTCAACCGTTACATCAAAGCCCATTTTGATGTATTTTTGCACCATCTCCGGCGTAGCAGCTACCCTTTTTTCTTCAGATAAGATTTCTTTTGGTATTCCGATTAACATGATCTCCTCCTTAATAGATTGACTCTGTTGTCATCAACGGTTCGATCCTCTGTTTTACCCTACCCGTTGGTGAAGCTTTGATAGGATCGCCTGATAGCCTCATGGAAAATAGGTGGATGCGGAGTTACAAGAAGCTCCTTAATTTTTTTATTAACATCGCTCTTGTCAATTCGATCACTTTCTTTGTTGTATTTATAGTTGTTCATTAAACTCGCCAATGCATCTACTGCAATTATTCGTGCGTCATAATAAATATTTTCGTCCATGACTATATTGAGCACTTCCGTCAACAGATCATCAGATGGATGATTTATATCTTTGACATAGTTCAACACTGTTTCCCGAAGTCTCCAGTTATCTCGATACCTCAATATGCGTGCAAGACCCGGTTGATGTTCATTCAATGTCTTTGATTGTTTTATTTGATTGAGTTTATCCATAGCTTGACCCCAATCCATTAAATTTCCGAAAATGTCCAAACTCATTTCAAACCTCCTTAGTTTTGTTAAGGGTTCGCATAAAAATAAATTTGCAATTTCAGGTGTTGAGGCGCCCGACTGACAAGGCGCGAAAAAGCATGAATATCAGGCATATTCAGAGTTTTCGCAACGCCGTCAGGCGGGATGCATCGGCGCCTGAAATGTGAAGTTATTTTTTCGCGAGCTCTAAGTATTGCCTTGATCGAGCATGGCATTTGCCACTTTTATAAACCCCGCAATATTTGCTCCAGCAAAATAATTACCTCTGGCGCCATACCTTTCAACCGCCTGCAAACAGTTAATGTGTATATCGGTCATTATCTGACGTAACCTTTTATCTACCTCTTCCCGCGTCCACTTCATTTTGGTGCTGTTTTGCGCCATCTCAAGTCCTGAGCAGGCAACGCCGGCAGCATTTGAAGCCTTTCCTGGAGAATAAAGAATTTTGCTCTCAAGAAGCAGATCCATCGCTTTTTGCGTTGCCGGCATATTGGCGCATTCGGTTACGCACCGGCACCCATTGCTGATAAGTTCCTTAGCGTCGTTTTCATCCATTTCGTTTTCAGTTGCGCTCGGAAAAGCGATATCGCACTTTACTCCCCAGGGTCTTTTATCAGGATAAAAATCAACTTTGAATTTTTCTGCATAATCTTGAACCCTGTCCCGGCTGCTTACCCGCATCTTCAGCATATAGTCGATCTTTTCACCACTTATTCCTTCTTTATCATGAATAAAACCATCCGGCCCTGAAAGCGTTACAACTTTTCCGCCCAGATCAGTTACTTTTGTAACAACTCCCCAGGCAACGTTTCCAAATCCTGAAACAGTAACAATTTTACCATCAATATTCTCTCCCCTGGTCTTTAACATCTCTTCCGCGAAATATGTGGCTCCAAATCCGGTTGCTTCCGGCCTCATAAGAGATCCGCCCCAATCCAATCCCTTGCCGGTAAGCACACCTTCAAAAACGTTTTTCAATCGTTTATATTGACCGAAAAGATAACCGATTTCCCTTGCACCCACCCCGATATCACCCGCAGGAACATCTGTGTTCGGGCCAATATGGTTGTATAAACTGGTCATAAAGCTTTGGCAGAAATTTTCTATCTCATTATTTGATCGACCCTTGGGATTAAAATCACTGCCGCCCTTTCCGCCTCCAAGTGGCAAGCCTGTCAAAGCATTTTTAAAGGTTTGCTCAAACCCTAAAAATTTGAAAATACTCAGGGTCACTGAGGGATGGAACCTGAGACCTCCCTTATACGGACCAAGTGTACTGTTAAACCCTATCCTATATCCGGTGTTTACCTGAATATTTCCCTTGTCATCTCTCCATGGCACCCTGAAAATATAGGTTCGTTCAGGTTCAACAATTCTATCTAAAATCTTCTCTTCCCGGTAAACAGGCTCCATCTCTATTAATGCCCCCAGGGAAAGAAAAACTTCATTAACAGCTTGAATAAATTCTTTTTCCCATGGATATTTGCTTTCAACAGTTTTTAAAACTTCGTTACAATAAGAATTCATGAAATACATAATATCTCCATTCTCAAAATTTATTAAATTTTTCCGGAATAAGAATCTCCTTAAACCGCTGGTATTTCTTGGTAAGACTAAACATACTCTTCACAATGCCATATACCCCCGGTCGGAGACGGCAGCATACATGTTTTTCGGTTCTCGCAGTTAATACAGAGTCCCATTGTTCTTCCAGGTATTATATCATTGTTATTGTTAGGCTTATTAAAAGAGGTTTTTTTCTTTATGTTAGCAGAATCGCTTTTCATACCGGACACAAAGTCGTCAAATTCTTCGCAATGCCAAATCGGTCTGTCCGCACGTAAACTATTCTGCAATGACAAGCATTCAGTGCGATTATTGCAGGTAACACATATTCCCATATTTTGAGTGATTTTATACATTATCCTTCTCCCTATAATTAATATTTATACCTGATCTTCTTCCCTTTGTGATTAATCCGGGTGGTTAATCCGGCATACATCTAATTCACTGTAGAGCAACATATGTGCCAAAAATGATCCGTGATGAATTCTTACCTGAATTTTGCACGACTTGGAGGCTTTCATATGCAAGGCATCTAAGGGCGAAGCCATAGTGAACTATTGCAAGCCCTTAGTAACACAGCAGATGGAAACCTCCGGCTCGCCAGAAGGGTGAAAATTGATGAGATAAATCGATCATTAACCTTTTTAACATTTGGGTATTATTTTTTGATAACATATTCTGCTAAACCTGCTGGTTATCAGTATAAAAACAGTTTCTCATTAATTTTCATGCAAGATTCAGGTCGTAAATTAGAGCCGGTAATACATGTGATATGAAATCGATGGATTGGCGTTAAAAATAAGAATAGAAAAAAGATTATTAAGGTCGGATTTAAATGAAAGTTTCTTTATTTTTAAAGTGGAATTAACTACGTTTGCCTGAAAAGAAGGCTTAACCTGTGGGGTGTTTTGCTTCGGTGGGGTGATATTACCCACTTGCAGAGTGGAGTTCCTGATTTATTTTTTTAGTTTCTCCCGAAGTGTTTTCCGGTCAATGCCAAGTACTTTTGCTGCTTTAGTCTTATTTCCGCTGACACTCGCCAACACGTGACGAATATGCTCTATCTCTACATCTGCCAGGGTACGGTTTACGTCTTTTTTTTGATTGACATAAAATTTCATCAAAGCCGGTAAATCCGTTACATGAATAAAATCACCATCTGTTATAATGACCAGGCGCTGAATTAGATTTTCAAGTTCCCTGACATTCCCGGGCCATTGGTAATTTACTATGGCCCGCAGGGCATCATCTGAAAAATTGAGCATCGGGCAATCCATTTCTTTTGAGAATTTTTCAAGAAAATGATTGATCATAAGCAGGATGTCATTTCCACGCTCTCGCAATGCAGGAAGGTGGATATTTATAACATTTATCCGGTAATAAAGATCTTCCCGGAAGATTCCCTTTTCCATCAAACTCAACAAGTCTTTGTTGGTAGCTGCAATTATCCTCGTGTTTACCTTGCGTGTACGGCTTGAACCAACCATGTAAATTTCTTTATTTTGTATAACTCTAAGTAGTTTTCCTTGCAGACTTTGGCTTGCATCACCTATTTCATCTAAAAATATCGTTCCACCGTCCGCGACCTGAAAGAAACCTGCACGAGAGCCTTTTGCTCCCGTAAAAGCTCCTTTTACATGGCCGAAAAGCTCACTCTCGATAAGATTATTTGGAATAGCGTTACAGTTAACAGGGACAAAAGGAGCAGAACTGCGGTCGCTGTTATAATGCACTGCTCGGGCTACAATCTCCTTCCCGGTTCCACTCTCTCCTGAAATGACTATTGTAACATCGGTTGAAGCCGCTTTTTTAATTTGCTT
The DNA here is from genome assembly GCA_030612225.1 of Desulfobacteraceae bacterium. Taxonomy (GTDB): domain Bacteria; phylum Desulfobacterota; class Desulfobacteria; order Desulfobacterales; family JAUWMJ01; genus JAUWMJ01. Next base: position 1,266 of record JAUWOH010000150.1, on the reverse strand, counting down.
GAAAACATCTTGCATCCCCTTTGAGTCGCCTATAATACCGCATGAATTGTTCAGAAGATTTTTTGATTGAGTGGTCCTACGCCGAACCAGCTTCTCAAGCATCCGTTGTACTGCCGATAATAATTCCTTATCTGTAAATGGTTTGACGATGTATTCTTCAGCGCCACTTTTAACTGCCTCCACAGCTCCTTCAATGGAAGGATAACCGGTAATCATCATTATTTCGACATCCCTTAAATTTTCCCTCACATGCTTGATCAAATCCAGACCACCGACTATGGGCATCTTCAGGTCGGTTATTACCAGGTCAATAGAGTCTGTTTCCAAAATATTCACGGCTTCATTCACGCTGGAAACAGTAAAGACTTTATACCCTTCAGGAGTCAGATTCCTTTGAATTACCTCCAACGTATCTAAGGAATCATCTACCGCTAATATTTTAAATTGATTCTCCAACTTTTTTTTTCGCACGTTTTTCCTCACAATCTTCGCAAGTTAATGGAAATTTTATTTCGAACCTTGACCCCTTTCCTTTCTGACTTTGAACATCTATTTTCCCGCCATGAGCTGTGATAATTCCGTGAGCCACTGAAAGTCCCAGGCCGGTCCCTTGATCTACGTCCTTTGTTGTGAAAAAAGGCAGAAAAATTTGGTCAAGGGTCTCTTGGTCCATGCCGACTCCGGTATCAAGCACTACGAGAATAACATTGTCTATTTCACTTAAAGTTTTTATGGTCAAAATTCCCCCATTGGGCATTGCCTGAAAAGCATTGACCACAAGATTTACAAGCACCTGCCTCAACTGTGATGGATCGGCTGTAATTTCCGGAAGGTTCGGAGCCAAATCCTGTATAAATTCAACATTGTTTTTTGCGAAACGAGGCTCGATAAAAGATAAGCCCTCTTTAACCAGATTGTTTAAATTAAACCTTATTTTTTGGTGGGGCATCTGCCGGCTGAACAACATGAGTTTTTTAATAATTTCTCTTGCATGCAGGGACGAACTGACAATATGTTCCAGATCTCGATAAACCTGCTGTGGTAAATCGGGGTTTTTAGAAGCCAGCTGAGCAAAACCCAGGATATTTCCGATAGGCTCATTTAACTCATGGGCAACGCCGGCAGTTAGCTGACCGATCTTTGCCAAACGGTCTGCATGCCTGAGTTGACCTTCCAATTCATACCTCTTTTTATCTGCTTTCCTTTTTTCTATAATCAATGCAACTTGCCCGGCTATTGTCTTTAAGAGATTTTTTTCTTCTTGTA
>JAUWOH010000070.1 GCA_030612225.1 Desulfobacteraceae bacterium | reverse complement strand
TGAGCCTGACGAGCCCATAATGGAAACCAGTTCGCCTTTTTTAATATGCAGATTAATTCCCTTCAATACATGAAGGCGATTGCTGCCTGTGATGTATGACTTATGTAAATTACTCAATTTTATCATGGTTGAATAATTGATCTTGTTTTTTCCCTTCATCCCAGGGACTAAGACCATTAGTTTTATTACAAATCAGAGTCAGTCACAATTTTTCCACTATCAACGATTTGCTCTTGCTCAGGCGATAGCATCCGGTATTCTAATTGATCTATTTCATCTTCTGATTCCTCAAGCGCAACGATTTGCCTGGTGCGTCTCTTTTTGACAATCACATAGGAGATGGCGATTGGAGGATTCATGGTGGGAGTTTCAGGGAATGTTCCTTTGATATATTATTATATCGATTAATTCCTGTTACAAAGGAGATCATTAGTGTACCGGCTATTTTTTAAGAGCAACCAGCTTGCTGCTTAGAAGCTTGATATGTGCCATCTCTTCCTTTATAATTGCATCTATTTTGGTTTTTCCGAAATTTTCAGGAACCAATTCCTTCATTCCCAGGTAAAATACTATGGAATCCTTTTCAGCCAAAATAGCTTCCTTTAAGATCTCTTCCATTGATGATGTGTCGATCTTCTTTTCAAAAAATACCCTGGTGTCGGCTAATGCACGTAGATAAAGAGCTGCCTCACCCTCGGGATCGAATGTGGTTGCAGTTTTCTCCTTTTCAGACAGCCCTTTTCTTAAATCGGCAAATGTCTTTTCATGTTCATCTTCCATAGCGGCAAAATTGAGCAAAAGCTCTTTTCCAGCAGGGTCGTTTATCGATTCTGCTGCTTTTCTGTAAAAGGAAGCTCCATTTCTTTCAATCTGCTCGGCCATTTCAAATATATCATCTGCATTGAAATCATAACCCATTTGATTTTATCCTTTCTTTTTGTTTATTATAATGTAACTCAGGTTCAAGGGTTCAGAGTTATGTCTAAGTCACTAACCTTGAACTTTGAACCGTAAATCTGACAACCTGAGTAGTTGCAAGATATTTTGTTATAATTTAGCGGCTCTTTGTCAAGAAAAATTATTATTCCCTTTGAACCATTTCACAAAAATTACCCGGTTTATACCCCTCTTTCAACTCTTTATTGACGGCAAAAGTCATGCTGACACGAACATCACTAAATCTTTCCCTATTTTCCATTTAATTTAAAAAACTGGTTGACAGGGTTTTATTTATTCTATATAAGATAAATAATATCCTATTTATCTGGTTTATATTGAGAGGACAAAATGCGGCTTACAAGAGCAGCAGAATATGCAGTGCGCTGCATAATTTATCTTGCCGGAAACGGACATGGAAAAGTTGTGGGTCGCGTAGAAATTGCAAAGGCCATGGACATACCTGAACAATTCTTAGGCAAAATCGCCCAGCAGTTAGCCAGAGCAGGGTTCATTGAAATTATTCAGGGGGCAAAGGGTGGGTATCGTCTTTTGCGTTCACCTGAAACATTATCGCTTTTAGATGTGGTCGAAACCGTCACAGGGGAAATATTTTTAAATGACTGTGTCATGAGGCCCGAGTCCTGTTTTAGAACTTCAGGGTGCTCAATTCATCGCGTATGGGAAAAGGCCAGGGAACAATTAAGAAATACTCTCAGGGAGGCTACATTCGCCAAACTGTTGGAAAATGAGACCTGCCTCTTTCCTTTGATATCATCTGAATTATCTGAGGAAAATAAAACCAAGGAAGAAATTTTTTAAAGGAGGTTCGCTCATGGACGTTTTAATGCTTTCAAGACTGCAGTTTGCCGCGGCCACGTTCTTTCATTTTCTTTTTGTCCCGCTAACCCTGGGTTTATCAGTTATGTTAGCCATCATGGAGACCCGGTATGTGAGGACAGGAGACGAGATCTACTTGAAAATGACAAAATTCTGGGGAAAACTATTTCTCATCAATTTTGCCATCGGAGTTGTAACCGGCATAACCCTTGAGTTTCAATTCGGGACAAACTGGTCCCGATATTCGGAATTTATGGGAGACATCTTCGGCGCTCTTCTTGCCATTGAGGCATTGGGATTTTTTTTCCTGGAGTCCATCCTGCTCGGAGTCTGGATCTTTGGCTGGAGAAAGATTTCCAAAAAGGCACACGCTATTGTTATGTGGCTAATTGCCTTTGCATCAACAGGATCGGCGTTATGGATAATCACCGCCAATGCATGGATGCAGCACCCTGTTGGCTATGTTATCAGAAACGGCAGGGCAGAGCTTGAAAGCTTTGCCGCTGTGGCCCTCAACACATTCGGCATTTTCATGTTTATCCATACGGTGAGTGCCGCTTATATCCTGAGTGCATTTTTCGTGATGGGTATCAGCGCCTATCATCTTCTTAAAAAACAACATGTGGAATTTTTTACAAAGTCCTTTCGAATTGCGCTGGTCTTTGGCCTTATCTTCTCTTTTGTTGCGATCGTCGAAGGCCATCTGCACGGCAGCCATGTGGCAGAAACACAACCCGCAAAATTAGCAGCCATGGAATCCCACTGGGAAACATCTAAAAATGCCCCAATATATCTTTTTGCATTTCCAGATGAGGCAAATGAAAAAAACAGCATTGAAATAGGACCAATTCCAGGCATGCTGAGCCTACTTTCCTTTCACAGTACGGATGCAGAAGTAAAAGGGCTCAAGGACTTCCCTCCGGAAGAAAGACCGCCGGTACTAATCACATTTGCATCCTTCAAGATCATGGTGGGGCTGGGATTCTATTTCGCACTAGCTACCAGCATTGGGTGGCTGAGGAGAAATCGTCTCATGGAAAGTCCCTGGTATCTGAAGTTGATGCTATATTCCATTCCCTTACCATATATTGCCATAGATCTGGGGTGGACCGTAGCCGAAGTGGGACGTCAGCCCTGGATTGTTTATGGTATAATGAAGACAGCGGATGCGGTTTCCCCAATTGCCGTCTCCCAGGTCGCAGTTTCTCTGGCGGCATTTATACTTGTATACGGTCTTTTGGGTGCAGCAGCTTTTTATCTTATCATAAAAATCGCCAGAAAGGGACCTGAAGCCGTTGCGTGAAAAAAAATTTAAATTATTTTCTGCCGGAAACGAACAATATTTATCTTAACGAAATAAGGGGAGATAAAAAATGGATTTACAAACAATATGGTTTTTTCTTTGGGTGTTGCTTTGGGCCGTCTATTTTGTCACTGACGGATTTGATCTTGGCGTCGGAAGTCTGCTCCCGATCCTGGGTAAAACTAATGAAGAAAAAAGAATTATGTACAACTCAATTGGTCCCTTGTGGGATGGAAATGAGGTCTGGCTGATCACAGCAGGAGGGGTTACCTTTGCTGCTTTCCCACGTTTGTATGCTGTAATGTTCAGTTCCCTTTATTCAGCTTTGATGCTTATCCTTTTTGCCCTGATTTTAAGAGGTGTTTCTCTTGAATTTCGAGGAAAGGTGGATGATCCCCGCTGGCACAAGATATGGGACACATGCATGTGCGTGGGGAGCCTGGTCCCGGCCATACTCTTTGGAGTAGCATTTGCCAACATATTTCAAGGTATCCCCATAGATGGGGATGGAGTATATCATGGGACTCTATTTACGCTCCTTAATCCCTATGGTCTGCTTGGGGGTGTATTTTTTCTACTTTTATTTCTCGTTCACGGCTCCATATGGCTGGCTGTTAAAAGTGAGGGAAATCTTCATGACAGGGCTGCAGACATGGCTAATAAACTGTGGCCTGTGCTTTTAGTAGTAGCGGTCATTTTTCTGGTAGCTTCAGCTTTTGCAACCAGCATTTATGACAATTACCTTGCCCATCCTGTTCTCTTTATATTCATTCTAATTACAGTGCTGGCCCTTGTAGGTATAAAGATTTTCCTGGCCAAAAAAAGCTACTGGAAGGCATGGTTTTCGTCTGCACTCACCATTTTCCTGGCAACCTTTTACGGATTCATTGGACTCTTTCCCAGGATGTTTCTTTCCAACATGAACCCTGATTACACCTTAACCGCCTTTAACTCATCTTCTAGCTCCTTGACCCTTACGATCATGCTGGTGCTGGCCCTTATTTTTGTTCCCATCGTGCTCGTTTACCAGTTTTGGGCTTATAACCTGTTCAAGGGAAAAGTCACAAAAGAGGACCTTGCCTATGAGGAGGCATATTAACCCTGCAACGCAACTTACCAGCTTTATTTAGCAGCAACTACACGTTGCGGGTTATGGGTTACGAGTTGCGGGGTGTTAATCGGAAATAATCCTTTTTTATACCCCGTACCCCGCAACCCGAAACGCGCAACCCGCAACACTTACGTGATATCCAAATAAACAAGTTTGATGCTCTCGTAAAAAGTCTGAAAATACCTTTTTCGTCATTCCTGCGAAAGCAGGAAGCCAGTCATTTCAATAGTTTCTAGACTCCGGCTTTCGCCGGAGAGACGGATTTGGGACTTTTTACGAGACCGTCAAGTTTAAAAAGACGCATTATGGTTAGCGATAAATGTCGATGTAGGGTTAATTGGAAGAAAAACAGAACGCCTTGTTTTATCTTTGCAATTTAGGATTTTATATGGTGTAGTGAATTATGAAATTATTCAATAATGGTTTTATAATCCTTGAGTCATTATGAATCCATCTAACGACAGTGACAAAGACGGTAATGTTTTAACAACAACTCTATAGAAAAATAATAGGAGGGCATTATGGACAATGCTGCTGATCAATTGATGATTTTTGTAACCATGTATGGCCTGAAAATCATCGGCGCAATCTTAATTCTTATTCTTGGACGTTTTGCTGCCGGTATCGGGCGCAGGGTTATTGTAAAAGCGCTGGAGAAATCCAAAACAGATCCTGCAGTAACCTCCTTTGTTGGAAGTTTAACATATTTCTTGATTTTAACCTTTGCAGTACTTGCCTCTTTGGCGAAATTCGGCATCCAGACCGCTTCCTTTATTGCGGTTCTTGGTGCGGCAGGTTTTGCCATAGGTTTTGCCCTGCAGGGTTCTTTAGCCAATTTTGCTGCCGGTGTTTTGATCCTTGTGCTTCGTCCGTTTAAAATAGGTGACTATATCGATAGTGCCGGCGTAGCAGGAACTGTCAAAGATATTCAGCTTTTCATCACAGTGCTTGCCACACCGGATAATGTCAAGATTTTAGTGCCCAATGGTAAGATTTTCGGAGATGTCATAAAGAACATTTCAGCTTACAACACAAGGAGAGTGGACTTGGTGATAGGTATCGGTTACACCTCCGACATTCAAAAGGCCTATGATATTATGATGAACCTGGTAAAGGAAGATAGTCGCATACTCTCTGATCCTGCTACCCAGATTGCCGTTTCAGAGCTTGCGGATTCCAGTGTTAATTTTGTGCTGCGTCCCTGGGTAAAAAAGGAAGATTACTGGAATGTTAAGTTTGATCTTACACGTAAAATCAAAGAAACCTTTGATGAAAACGGGATCGAAATTCCTTTCCCACAACAGGTTGTTCATATGATTTCACAGGCCTAAATTTTTAAGTTCACAGTTTAAGGATTTGCGCGAAAACTGTGAACCTATTTTCGCAACCGTTCACAGGTTCCCCGCCTGGCTGGATCTTCGACACGATTCAACGTTCAGGGTTAGGGACAAGGACAAAATTGAAGACTCGAAGTTCTCGTAAAAAATGCTGGTTTCACCAAAGAAGTGGAGTTCGGGGATAAGAATGTAACCTTGAACTCTGTCGAAGATCCCGTCTGAATCGAAGCGGAAGCGGGGAACCTTTGAACCCGTGAACGGTTACCATTTTTCAAAGCAAAGTTGTAAAACAGTCAGCTGTCAAGTTTTCCGTGCATTGCCAAATCATCAAGCCCTGTGCGGTCTAATAACTTTATTTCCCTGCCGCTTACCTCGATCAGGTTCTGGCCGCTCATTTTTGTGAAAATTCGTGACAAAGTTTCAGGAATAGTTCCAAGAAGGCTGGCCAGTTGTCCTTTTGAAATCGGCAGGGAAATATGATCGCTTATTTTTTGCTCATCTGCGAGATAAATAAGGTAAGAGGCAATGCGGCCGGGCACCTCTTTTAAAGAAAGATTTTCAATCTGAACGGTAAATTCCCTTAGCCGCACGGAAAGAACAGCAAGCATACTCATGGCCAGTGATGGATTATTGGCAATAAGTTCAACAAATGCGGTTCTGGGTATAAAGAGCAGATGGCTCTTGGTAATTGCCGCAGAACTTGCAGGAAATGACCGTCCGGCATAAACTGCAACCTGCCCGAACGTTTCTCCCGGCCCCACAATATGAAGAATATGTTCCTTTCCTTCAGATGAAACTTTAAAAACTTTTACCCGTCCTTTAGCAACAATATAAAAGCCGTTCCCGTCATCTCCCTCTGAAAAAATAATTTTTCCTTTCATATAGTTTTTTTCAACAGCTATCTGTCCAATTTGTTTTAGCTGGTCTTCAGAAAGGCCGCTAAAGCTGGGAATATTTAAAAGAATGCTAAGTTTGTTGTTCATAACTTTCTCCTTTAGAGCCAATTCCAAAACGCCCCATTTTGTCCAATCTCTGCGTCCCCGATGAGCGGGATCTACGCTTCGCTTCGACAGGCTCAAATTTTGGCACTTTAGTGACACGAAGTGAAGCAGCAGCGCCAACCTTCAGCGCTATCCTCGAAATACTACATGTATTCCTGTGGTTAAAATTTTCGCCTTCCTTGACCTTGAACAGATAAGCGCAGACTTCGGGCTGAAACGTTTTGAAACTGGCGCTTTTTAAAAATACTATATTTTCTTGACCTATGTCAATGAAATCAAACTATCAGCCATGTTAATATTCATTTAAAATGAGGAATGAAACAACATCTAAACTATTTATAAGTGAGGTATGGTATGAAAAAAGAATGGGAAGATAAAAAAGATTCATTTAAAATTGTAGATGTGAGGAAACTGACAGGTAACTTCCTGCCAAAGCTTCTTAACAAAGCACAGGACATTGAACTGGGTCAAGGCATGTGCGTTGTTCAGAGCTTTGAACCTATTCCGCTTTATTCAGCCATGGCGGATATCGGTTTTGAGCATGTTACAGAGAAGATTTCAGACAGCGAATATCGCGTCTATTTTTGCAAGATTGAAGAAAAAGAGGCTGCATATGTCGGTACAGGGGATATGCCGCTAAAACCGACTGCTATTTTGAATTTTAAAAAGATTGACAATACACTTGCTGATATAGTGGTAAATTTCTGGAATTTGACCTGGGGAAAAGAGGAGCCCGCAATTGATCAGAAGACAAAATTGCTCCTGTCCCTGGCAAACGGAGTAGGTGCGCGCAGGTTTCGCCAGGCAACCCGTGAACTGGTGAAAGCATATTCTATCGGTGCCACTGTAGCGGAACTGGATGAGCTTTTTTCCATGTTTGTATGGAATGGAGGAGTCGGGACGTTTGCTTCCGAGATTGGTCCTTCCTCGCTATTTGGTGCTTATCAACTTATTAAAACTCTTGAAGAAAAGGGGAAAACAAGAGAAGATGTTGTGAGTGAACTGATGGAAAATTTCGGTGAAAAAAATCCGGAAGTAAACGTGATGCCAAAAAAAAGAGAAAAATAAAGGATTGAAAGGAGATGTGTTACATATGGCTTTAAAAATGTGGAAAAGTGACAAGGTTACAATTAAGGTGGATTACGACAAGTGCAATGGGCATGGCGATTGTGTAGACGCTTGCCCGTCTGAAGTTTACGAATTGATAGATGATAAGGCTGTGCCTGTAAATATCGATGAGTGCGTTGAATGCTGCGCATGTGTTGAAACCTGCCCCGAAGAAGCGATCGAGCACAGTGCATGCGAATAAAACGGGGCAATCAGTGATATAAGAATACAGGTTATGAAGATGTTAGCTCTTTAAGAGTGTTTTTAACCCTACAACGCAACTTACAAGCTTTATTTAGCAACAACTACTTTTTGTATCATGCGATATTGTTGCGGGTTACGAGTTGTGAGATACGGGTTATAAAAAGGATTATTTCCGATTAACAACTCGCAACACGCAACTCGTAACCCGGAACACTTACGTGATAGACAAACGAGTAAGAAAAAAAGATGTATTCTGGTTAGCGATAAATGTCGTTGTAGGGTTAACTATTTCAAGATCGCAGCATAATATTTATTTTTTTTGATCTAAGTCAATGCATTTACCCAGAATGGCATGTAAAATGCGTTCAAAAATCAAGAAATGGTCCTTAAAAAGAAATTTAAGGCAAAGTTACTAAACCCAAAATCATTCAAAGGAGGAAAGTTATGTTTTGTTTTCAATGTCAGGAGACAGCTAAGAACACAGGCTGTACAATTAAAGGTGTTTGCGGGAAACCGGAAGAAACCGCAAATCTTCAAGATCTTTTAATCTATGTGTTAAGAGGTATTGCCGTTTATGGTGAAAAGGCGAAAGAACTCGGTATCAACGATAAGGAAACGGGATTATTTATCGCACAGGCACTTTTTACTACAATTACCAATGCCAACTGGGATAATGACCGGTTCATAGCTCTGATTAAAGATGCATTAAAACACAGAGACGCGCTTAAAGACAAATTTTTAGCTGCCTATAAAGAAAAAAACGGAAAAGATTTTGATGAAAATTTACATCATTCGGCAACATGGTTTTCAGATGATGTAACCGAATTTAATGAAAAGGCCAAATCGGTGGGCGTTCAGTCAACAGAGGATGAAGATGTCCGCTCTTTAAGGGAGCTTTTAATCATCGGTTTAAAAGGGGTTGCCGCTTATGCGGATCATGCCGCCATTTTGGGATTTGAAAAAGATGATATCTACGATTTTCTCATGGAAGCCCTGGCATCCACCACTAAAAATTTGTCGGTGGACGATATGGTCGGACTGGTCATGAAAGCCGGAGAAACGGCAGTTAACACAATGGCGCTGCTGGATGAAGCCAATACAACTGCTTACGGAAATCCCGAAATCACCGAAGTAAATATTGGAGTCGGCTCCAATCCTGGAATACTCATCAGCGGACACGATCTTAAAGACATGGAAGAGCTTTTAAAACAGACCGAAGGTACCGGTGTGGATGTGTATACACACGGCGAAATGCTTCCGGCCAATTGCTATCCTGCATTTAAAAAGTATGATCATTTTGTGGGCAACTACGGTGGTTCATGGTGGCACCAGAACAAGGAGTTTGAATCCTTTAACGGTCCTATCCTTATGACTACAAACTGTATTATTCCCATGAAAAAAAATAATACCTATCAGACCAGGATCTTTACTACCGGAATGACAGGCTATCCTGATGTAAAACATATACCGGACAGGTCCCAAGGCGGCTCAAAGGATTTCTCCGAGCTTATCGAACTGGCAAAAAAATGTGATCCGCCGACTGAAATTGAAACCGGCAAGATCGTGGGAGGTTTTGCCCACAATCAAGTCCTTGCCCTTGCTGATAAAGTTGTTGATGCAGTAAAATCAGGAGCTATCAAAAGGTTTATCGTAATGGCCGGATGTGACGGACGTCAGAAATCGCGAAATTATTTTACCGAAGTTGCCAAGGCTCTGCCGAAAGATGCGGTGATATTGACTGCCGGTTGCGCAAAGTATCGATACAACAAGCTCGATCTTGGAGATATCGGAGGTATTCCTAGAATCCTTGACGCCGGGCAGTGTAACGATTGTTATTCTCTTGCGGTTATTGCATTGAAACTCAAAGAGGTTTTTGAGCTGGATGATATTAACGATCTTCCGATTTCTTTTGATATCGGGTGGTATGAGCAAAAAGCAGTTGCAGTTCTTTTGGCTCTTCTTTTTCTAGGGATCAAGGGAATCAGGCTTGGGCCAACTCTGCCGGCATTTATCTCTCCGAATGTCCTTAAAGTTCTGGTGGAAAAGTTTAATATCAAACCCACCGATACAGTAGAAGCAGATGTCGAGGCAATGATGGCCGGAAAATAATAATTCAGGAATATAGCAGCATCCCGCTTGAAGTGGGATGCTGCTGACATATGGCCTGAAATGGAAGGAAAGGAGGTTAAGATGGCAAAACCAGAAAATCAAGACAAAAAAACAGACAATGTCAAAGGACAAGGTGAGGGTGCTGCATATATAACCTCAAAAGACACCCTTGACGGGGCTTACCCGGGAATTATACTTGGCATAAACTCGCGCCGTCTTGGAATGGAAGCCACGGTTTTTTATACTTTTATGGGGATAAATGTAATACGAAAAGGATGGGCTGAAAAAGCAAAGTTCCAGCCACCTGGTTTTATGGGCGCCCTGCCTGGCATGGCAAGTGTTGCCACATGGATGATGAAGGGAAAAATGGAAAAGGCTAACATTCCTTCACTGCCTGATTTGCAGGAGATAGCCTTAATGGAAGGTGTAAAATTTGTAGCCTGTAAGATGACCGTGGATATGATGGAGTTAAAGCAGGAAGACTTCATCGAAGGGGTTACTATTATGACTGCAGAAGATTTTTTAAAGTATGCAAAGGACTGTAAAGTTCTCCTTTACACTTAAGAATTATGAGTCTCATGTCAAAAAGACAAGAAGAAAATGGAGAAAAATCATGAAATGCCCAGGTCAAGATACATTGTACTGGAAACCGGGAGCCATTTTTGATGCGAAATGCCCTGAATGCGGGCATAAAGTGGAATTTTTCAAGGATGACACAACCCGCAAATGCCCAAATTGCAGCCACAGGTTCATAAATCCTAAAATGGATTTTGGCTGTGCTTCATATTGCCAGTTTGCAGAGCAGTGCATAGGAAATCTTCCCCCTGAACTTCTGGCCCAAAAGGAAGATCTTTTAAAGGATCGGGTGGCCATTGAAATGAAGCGGTATTTTAAAACCGATTTCAAAAGAATCAGCCACGCTACCCGTGTAGCAAGGTATGCGGAAAGAATCGGCAAAGCCGAAGGCCAGGGGAATATGGCCGTTATTTTATCTGCCGCATACCTTCATGATATCGGCATTCATGAAGCAGAAAAAAAATACAACAGCACTGCACCGAAATACCAGGAGCAGGAAGGCCCGCCCATTGCGCACTCGATTATGGAAAAGCTCGGTGCTAAAGAAGAACTTATAGATGAGGTATGCGATATCGTCGGTCATCACCATCACCCCAAGCCGGAAGAAACAGCAAATTTCAAGGCGGTGTATGATGCGGACCTTATTGCAAACATAGAAGATAATCATAAAGACAAGCCAATTGATGCCGACTGGCTTGACAAGGTTATAAGCAAATCTTTTTTAACAGAAAGCGGGGGAATAGAAGCAAAGAAAGTACTTTTAAAGCAGGAAACAAATTAACAAAGATGAATACAGGTATCTATTAAAACTTTTACTTTCGTGCTTTCCCTCTTTCGTGTTTTCGTGATTAAGCTAAAAAAAAGGATG
>JAUWOH010000177.1 GCA_030612225.1 Desulfobacteraceae bacterium | reverse complement strand
AGGCTTTTGGCTATCACATCATCGAACCGCTCATTCAGCTTCGCAAAGACGGCGTTAGAAAGGTTGGTGAGGCTCTGGGGCTCCCGGCAGAAGCCTTTGACCGCATTCCATTCCCGGGCCCGGCACTCGCGGCACGTGTGATCGGTGAAATAACCCCGGAGCGCATCGAGACGGTTCGAAAGGCAACCGTTGTGGTCGAACGGCTGCTCAAGGACACCGGTGCATTCCAGTATATGGCGATCCTGCATGAAGACCGTGTGACCGGCATGCGTGACGGATTGCGTGATTTTGGTCAGCAAATCGAGGTGCGTTGCTGGGAGAGTATCGACGCGCGGGTCGCAACACCGACACCGCTGTCTTTCAAAATTCTCGAGGAACTCGCCGGCAAGATTATTCGCGATGTGCCAGGCATCGTCAGTGTCACGTACAACATAGCCCCGAAACCCCCTTCAACGATCGAAGCGGTGTGACGATAATGAAAGCTTCAGCAGCCTGAAATGAATAGGAGGCCTTAGGGGACATTCAATAAATAAGTTAATTATTTACTTCGTTATGGAATGTCCCAAAGTATTGCAAGGTTGTTTTTCCAACTTGTCTTGAACCGGACAAAAACACGAACTTTTGCTGAAGATTTTTTTCAATAGATTCTTTTATATTTCGAGAAATGACTTTTGTGCACCCTACTTAACATTTGTCATCGCAGATGTAAGATGATATTTATTTTCGCCAGACCGCCATTTTCAATCGGTATTTAATTCCCTTCCACGACTTTGATCTTGGAGCGTATAGAGACGTGTTAAACTTTTGTGGTGTGAAGAAAAAATAAATTGATAAGTTTAATGTGACCTATTTGCCTCCCTTATCTCACTTTTGTATGATAACTTCCCAGTGTCCACCTTTGGCACCGCCAATTCGTTTAATAATCTTTTTTTCTTTTAAATATTTAATATTCCTTTCTATTGCTGTAGTACTGATACCTATTAGCCTACTTAATTCAGGAATAGAAACCTGCTGATTAGCCTGCATCAGTTTAATAATTCCAAGTCTATTTTCACCCAACTTTTCACCCAACTTTTCACCCAACTTTTCACCCGGCGTTTTTATTTTTTGTGCAAAGAGTTCTACAAAAAAACCAGAAAAATCGCACTTGAATACAGGTTCCGGCGAATTGGAAACACGACACGCATGGATAATTTTAAAAATTCCTCTACCCCAGGCCTCAATTAGACCTGCACGAAAAAACACATTAGCAATAACAGGATTAAAAGGTTTTGAAGGATGTTTCTCCTTCAATTGTGATATTGTCCAATTTTCCGGCAATTGACCTTCGTTCCAGAAAATGATTTTATCGCTGTATACGCTTATCTGTACAGGATTAGCGCTGCTGTAATCCTTATGAGCAATGGAATTTAACAGAGCTTCACGTAAGGCTGCTTCGGGGAAAGAATATTCTTCTATTCGGCTCAGCCCCTTGTATTCAATAGTGGCTTTCTGGTACTTGGTCAGCAATAGATCCATTGTTTTTTCGACCTGAGAAAAAAGATCTCCGTGAATTTCATCCTGAAAAAGAAGATCATCGTCAGTCTTGAAATAACCGATTTTTACATACGCCCCGGTGACGTACTTCTCCGGATCAGGGTGAAAGAGCAAAACAGCCGCTCGTTTGAGATACTGATTGTCTGTTAAATGCAGCTTCTCAATAAGAATATCATTTTTTTCCTCAAGAACTTCAGAGGTTAACCGTTTGCTTTTGGCAGCTTTTTTCCGAAAATATTCAAAAGCATGATCATTTAAATCCTTTACAAAAACATGAGGAACAGGAACCCCGTCCCAGTGCTTACCCTGTTTCCGCAGTAAAAACTTATCCAGAGCCGCACCTTTAAGCTCTTGCTTAGTGCTTCCGCTACGATAATGATATTGCCCTTTGTAACTGACAGGATAGGGATAGGGCTCCGTAATGATCTCTAAAATATCCTTGCCCTTTTCAGTGATCAGATTAACATCAATCATAATCCCCAGAATGTCGCGAACCTTGTTCGGAATATCTTTAAGCAACTTCACGGCATTAGAAATACCGGTCACTTTTCCTTTATCATCTTTACCAATATAGAGTGTTCCCCCGTTTGCATTAGCAAAACCGCATATCCATTTGATAAACTCATCACGCCATGATTCTTTCCATTCGATGTTTTGAGACTCTTTCATATTAATCGTATCTTCCCAGTTAAAAGATTTTGCATCATTCCCTGCTTTACTATTTTATATTTTTCTAATTTCTTTTCCAATACCGCTATCTCCGTATCCATGTCGCGTTATTAAACCATTAATCTTTCGCTGTGTGAAGGAAAAATAAGTTGATAAGTTTAATGCATCCCCTATTTGCCCAATCATCAGTCTTTTTAAAAGATGAAATCAGATTCACAAATCCAAATCCGCCCCGTTCTCATTGAGCCAGAGGGCATATTCTTCGTAGTCCGGCATAATGCTGGATACCAGTTGCCAGAATCTATCCGAATGAGTACGCTCAACAAGGTGAACAATTTCATGAACCAGTATATAATCAAATACCCAGTCCATCGCTTTTAACTGCCGATAAAGGGGATCTCCACATAGGTTTTTTCATCAGGTGTTTGTGTCATGCGACTTATTACCCTCTTTATTACCCTTTTTTAGGGGTATTACCCCTTTTTCGCCAAACCGCCCCGGGACCACGGCCCAGGCATTCTACGGAACCTGCCTTCTGCAAATTTCTCAGCACTTTTCGAACCATATCACGGCTAACGCCCATACATGCGCGTTCAAGTTTATAGAGTGTAAATGTTCCGGAAAATGTCTTAACCGCTGCCTCGACCTGCTCTGTTTTGGCTCCACGGGGACTTTTCAGTTGATCGACGCGATCCTCAAATTCACGATAAGCATTTTTAAGAATGGAGAGAATATAATTGATATAAGGCCATGGGTCATGCTTGCCTTCATGCCAATCCTGCGAGCTTTGCTCAAGCGTTTCATAATAGCGTTCTTTATTTTGTTCAATCAGCCGTTCCAGGCTTATATAGCGACCAACTTCAAGTCCTGAGTGGTAACAGGTCAGCAACAAAAGAAGCCGGGAGACGCGGCCATTGCCATCGCGGAAGGGATGAATGCACAGGAAATCGAGATTCAGGGCGGCCAGAAGGACAAAAGGGTGAGCCCATCGTTCTTGAAGCCCACGAGACCAGAGTTCAATCATTTCGCCCATAGCTTGAGGAGTTTGATCTGCGGGAACAGTTTCAAAGCGCACCCGCTGGCGGCCATCAGGGTTTTTCTGGATGATATCAATATTTTTTTCCTTATATTTTCCAGCATCCCATATTTGCCCGCGCGAAAGTTTATGAAATTTCAGAATAGTTTCATCTGAAACGGCAATTCCCCCGGCTTTTTCATGGATGAGTCGCAAAGCGTCACGATAGCCTCGAACCTCCTCTTCATCCCGGTCTTTCAAAAGGGTCTTTCCAAAAACAACGGTTCTGATCCGGGACTGGTCAATATTTACGCCTTCAATGCGGTTTGAAGAAACGGCGCTCTCAATTAATGCATGCTCGCGAAGAATCCTGAGTTTTTGAGGGGATTGATGAGTGAACAATTCCTGCTTGCCCTGTGCTTTACTCAAATCGGCCAGATACCAACTGGTAATGGTGGGAATTGTGGATGGCTCCGCCGAAAATTGTCGCAATGTCATCATAATGGTTTCTTTCCTTTACACCTTAATCCTGATTTTTTTCGCCTTGCTTAATACGGCCATATCTGCGGGAATGAGCCGAAAATGCCAGCGGCGGCTTTCCCGGACTTATTTTAGAACAGCCCATAATGGGGTTGCACGTAGATTCTGTCCATTCAATAGATGATTTTTTTGACATTATTACCGGCAAAGGCATAAATATAAGCAAAGCGAAAGTTTTGCTTATTTATACAGATATAATCTTCATCATGTATTATTGTGAGTGAAATAGAGATATTTTTTACTCATTATGTGAATTGTATGGGTGACACCCCATTTTCATCCGGATACCGTATTCAAATCCCCGAGCAATTCTAAAAAAATTCCTAATATATATTGTCTCAACTGGTCTTTCTGCATATTCAAGAAAGCGCCAGCCGGCCGTTGGCTTAAAACCATTAGAACCCCCTCGAAATCAATGTCCACAAAAGTAGTGCCCATATTTTTTACGAATGCTCTAAACCATACAGGATACTTTTTTTGGAGATCATTTAAACCGTTTATGATTTCCGGTCTTAATTGGGTGCAAGTGCTCAAGATATCAAAAATGTAATACAAATCCTTGGCGCTTTTTAATCTGTCTCTTCGCCTCGGAAACACCAGCCCTTTATTTAATATGAACGCCTCAGGGGAAGGAACTTTTACTGAAAGTGGCGGCTCTATGTCACCTAACTCAAGATTGATTGTATTTTCAACCAATATTGACAGAAAGCGCAATGCTTCAGCATGCAGCCCTTCCTGAACCTTTATAACGGTATCAGGACGGGATCCTTTCTGATCAGTTAAAAATTCAATTTCGACTTCGAAGCCTTCAATGTTGCCCTCGTATTGGATTAGTGGTGGATTATCTCTCGATTTAAATACGGATTCCAATCCGGCTTCAGTAAGGAGCTGATCAACTGTCTTTCCCTTAACAACGGGCAAATTTTCTTTTACCAAAAGATCAATATCTTTGGTGAACAACGCCTGCTTGTTTTTATCCGCAACCAAATAGCGATAATATAAGAACGGAACCCATCCACCACCGATAATGATCTCAGGCAGATAATTCCTTACAATTTTAAGGGTATTAAAAAAACCGAATTTAAAGGATTCAGATCCCATTGTTTAACCTTCAAACTGCAAGACTCAAACGTTTATTGTACAGATGTTCCGCCTGTTCCCGGCCTCTAAGCGGATAATTATAAAGGTCCAGGTAAAGCTGCACATCTGACACCACGTTAAGCCCTTTTACCCGGTGTGCATTCCACAGTACCGAATTTTTGTAGTAAGGTACCATTAGTATAATATTTGCGCCATGCTCAGCTTCATTCAAACTCAGGCATTTCTTGAAACTATCGATGTGATCTACTTTCTCTACATATGCATGCACTTCATTGAAAACAGAATGAGGGGCTACAAGGCTTGCACCAGCTTGAACACTTAAATGAAAATCAGGTAAATCCTTCTTTGCCTGATGTAATTTATTCAGAACGTCATCAGAACTTGAGGCCAGACAAAAAAGACTTTTCATCCTGTTTTTGCGATAATCATAATTCCGGACCCAATCATCAAGGACACATTTGTGGTCGCGCAACCTGAGTTTAGAATTCACCCGAATAATGTATTCCCTGTATTCCAGTTCTTTTGCCATGCGCGAAACAAAACCAGGATCAAGTTCGACAACTTGAGCAAGCTCTCGCACCCCCCAGTTTTTATCACCTTCAGACAGTAAGACTCTCAGAATTAACGAGGCCTTATCTGAAAAAGGACCCCTCCCTTTGCGTCTTTCCGGATATTTATTTGGAAATCCGATCCTTTCGATGTAAAAGCTTTTATGCGCTAAAAAAATATTTCCTGACAGATCAATAAAAAAAATGCCGGCACTGCGACAAGCTTCCTGTTTTTTTGGGCTCAAGTATGGGGCTACAATTACAGGCACAAGCCCTTTATGCTGTTTTACATAATCATCAATTTCCTTAATTTTATTTTGAAAGACAGCCGAACCGGCCTGGCCCACGACTTCACCGGCGATTCTAAAATGTACATTTTTATATGAAACATCTGCAAGCATATCACAGATATGATCGACATCAGCTTTAGGTTGCATCAAAACAACTATTTTTAGCCCCTCGACTGAAAGAAGATGTTTCCAGTTATTTTTAAATTCTATGACGATTTCAGATTGCAGCATAAGTGTTGTCTGTACTTTATATGTTGTCCAATTGGACAACAACTACTATATTGACAACTGCCTGTCAATAAAAAAGGGCGATTCCTTTGAATAAATCGAAAAAACCGCCCTTTGGCTATGATGTCTATATACACTTGATCGTCGCACCACTGAAAGAGCGGCAAGGTACTGGGAAAAAGACAAAGGCCTTTCCTGATTTCAATTTAAATTGCTCTTGCTTCTGATTTTTTTTGTGAATTATGTAGACGCGATCCTCTGTGCTTTACTTAAATCGGCCAGATACCAACTGGTAATGGTGGGAATGTGGACGGTTCCGCAGAAAATTGTCGCAATGTCATCATAATAGTTACTTTCCGTTTATTCTTTAGAGCAACCTGCCAAGGATTATTTCACGCATGCAAAGAAATCCAACAAGTTGTTGGACGAATGGCGATCAATGCACTCTCGGGAGGTGTCGATTCGTCCACGGTCACGATGCTCGGCCATCGCGCCCTGGGGGGGTACCGCCTTAAGTCCGTGTTTATCGAAAACGGTCTTATGCGTGAGGGAGAGTCCGAAAAGGTTGTTAGTCTTTTTAAAAAGCTTGGGGTCACGGTTGACGTTGTCGATGCACAAAAAG
>JAUWOH010000097.1 GCA_030612225.1 Desulfobacteraceae bacterium | reverse complement strand
AACGATGGTTAATTAGGAGGATAGGTAGATGTAAAAGAATGCTGTAGGGGACTAAGGGCTCGCAAAAAGTGTTATCGCTGGTGCCCGCAGGAAATGCCCTTGGGGTGCTAAGTAATCCGCTGCAGGCGGACCATATATACCCGCTAAAAATCAGGAGGATAAAAAGGCGCAGTGGTTTGGACTTTCTACGACGCCATCAAGTTTTGAAAAAGATCAGGGTTCCAGGCATGAAGCATGAAACCCTGTTTATCTGCACGCGTTCACAGAATGTTGAAATTAGAAATTTGGCCTTTTGCCCGGCGCAGCCAAAGGCGAAGCCTGGGTCATGTCTCCCGATTTTCTACTTTCCAATTTCCCCGCTTTCCTTTCGTTAAAAACGGGATCTACGCTACGCTCCAAGAAGTTTCAAGCCGTAACCGGGTACGTTTATCTTTATACTGTCGCTTGCAGTGCTGCCGACTCCTTTTGCGCAGCGGATAATCTTTCTGCAGCATCTCTCTTTCTGGATATGCTCACACGGTCTGCCTCAACATATTCTATTGCCTTGATATCACAGAATCGGACACACTGTGGATCGCCATCACAGAGATCACACTTGAAAACCTTTTTATCTATGACATTGAAATTCATGGCACCGAAAGGACAGACCGACACACATGTACGGCAGCCGATGCATATATCATAATCAACCATTACCCGATTCATGGCCTCATCATGGGAGATAGCCTTTACCGGGCATGCAATCATGCACGGGGCATCTTCGCATTGCTGGCACGACATGGGAATATAAAGTCCTTCCGACTCCCATTTCATCACTTTGATACTGCTTCGGGCAGGGTTGGAAATACCATCATGTACTACAGCACATATAAGCTCGCATAGACGGCAGCCGGTGCATTTCTGGTAATCTATTTTTAAGACTTTAGCCATTGATTTTCTCCTCTTTAATATTAGACAAGATGGGACGGTTCCTTATCCAGACCGAGCCTTTTTAACGTCTCTTTTGTAGCAACACCGTTTTCATCCCAGCCATGGTGCTCATAGTATTCGTCAATCATCTTTTTAAACTTTTTTCTATCAATTGTTGAACCAATAACGTCCGGGGCACCACGTCTGCAAGGTTCGTCAAAATAGCGGTGATTCAGTGTATCGCCTTTTTTGAGATCGTCTCTTGTTAATCCTTCTCTCAAATTGAACAGTCTTTCTATATTGTAGCATCTTTCAGCAACATCCCAGATTTCTTTAGGAGTCATCTCCAGGCCGGTATTATAAAAAAGCACCTTGGGCCAGTCCTCGAAATTGGGAAGGGTAGCACCAAGGAAAGTAGTGTGGTATTTGCAGATTCCAAGGCAGTCAACGCCCATGTAACAGTTCTCCTGCCAGAATACCATCCATGGCTTACCCACATATGAAGTATGCTCAGAGCTGAGAGGTCCGTCGTAAGGTACGGGATTGCTGTATATCTTCCTTAAGACTTTTTCAGGAAGATGATAAAGGTCTATAGCCGGACGGCTCCTTAAGTGGTCGGAACCCCTGGAACCTGTTGCGATATTAAGTGCCAGTGCCGGAGTCGCTCTTTCGTCGGAGTGGAGGTTGCTCATGCCCTTAACCTGGATAAGATAGTCGAATGATTTTTTTCCTATCTTTTCAGATGCCGGTATTCCTCCGTCTGCCAGTGTATCACCCAGATACCCCTTTCTATAACAGATTCGGTCAATCATCTCGAGAAGTGCTTCGTCATTTCCGAATTTCAAATCAAGACCGTCTGTTTCCTTGCTTGTAATAATTCCGAGTTCATAAAGCTCCATTGCCCAGGAAATAAGGCTTCCTGTTTCCAGGTTATCCATTCCATACTGATCCACAAGGTGGTTACCAACTAAAACCGTCACTGCACTTTTACAATCCGGTTCTCCGCCAAAAGCACCTTGTGATGTGTATTCGGGCCCTTCATCGTATTTTCCTGCATAAGGACCTGATGGGATTTTGTACTGGGCACGACAATGGACCTGGCAACCGAAGCAACCGGTCATATGATACGGCCCCATGGTTTCCTCGCAAATTTCATCAATACGCTCGGGTTCTATATCATCGGCATTTTCACATTGGTTATACTGAAAATTTCGGGTTCGTATTCCGCCCCAGGAATTTGTTGCTCCCCAGATGAAAGGAGTTCCAAGTGCTCCCTGAGTTTGATTTACCTTTGCACTTGTGATCTGTTCAATAAATCGTTTGTTATACTCTATGGCATCTTTGGGATAGGCTATATTTATATCCATAGTCCCCCTGACAGCCACTGCCTTGAGGTTTTTAGAACCCATAACGGCTCCCATGCCGGATCTGCCTGCAGCATTTTTAATGCCTGTCATAACATTGGCAAACACTACAAGATTTTCACCAGCAGGGCCTATGACGGCACTTTTAATATCTTCGTCGCCAAGCTCTTCTCTTATTGCCCACTGTGTTTCGGTTGTGGTTTTACCCCACAGGTTTGCGGCATCTCTTATTTCTATTTCGCCGTTGTGAATCCAGATATAAACGGGTTTTTCAGCCTTTCCCTTTATAACAAGATGGTGAAAGCCGGCCCATGCTAGTTCTGGAGCAAAGAACCCTCCCATGTTGGCGCTTCCGAGAAGTCCGGTAAGCGGGGACTTTGCCATAACATGAGTTCTGGCAGTTGCTGAAGCGCATGTTGCAGTCAGGATTCCACCGCTTATCATGAGCGTATTATCCGGACCAAGCGGGTCACAGCCTTTCTTTGTATGATTATACAACAAATACGCATCAAGCCCTCTTCCGCCTAAGAATTTTTTTCTTACTTCAAGCGGGATAGGCTTTGTTTCAATCTTTCCTGTGGAGAGATCAATATATGCTATCTTTCTGTTTAATGCCATATTACTTTCCCTCCTTTTTTGCTAATGCTTCTTTGGCTATTTTTCGGTTTACATCCCAGACAGGGCCCCTGATTCTGGGCAAATTGGGATTGATCCAGAATAATCTGAACTCCAACCCGCAGGTGGGGCATTTTACATGTTCAGCCCCAGGAGCAGGCACAAGCCTTTCCATACAACTCGGATTATGGCACCTGACCTTACCATACGTTCTGGTCTTACGCAGGGTTTCGGCTCCCGACAACTTTTCTGTGTCTATTGCCATGATGTTCTCCTTTCTATTTCCAGATAGAATAAGGTTCATTATTATGAACTAATGAATTAACAAAAAATACCATATTTTATTTTATTGTCAAGTGAAAAATTATCTTTTCACAGCGCTGTCTTATGATTATAATAAGAATTTCCAATATTGATAATTTTCGACCTGTTTGATTGAAAAGGTTGTAAAAGTTTCAAATAAGTTCGTTATAGCGAACGCAATTAAGCTCCCTGCCTAATTATCAAACCTAACTGTCAAATGGGTGCATTACCAGTTTGTTAATAGCTTTCCAAGACTTTTTGGTTTCAGGTGTCAGGGGCATAGGTGCTGAATACTGACACCCGAAACCTGAAACCTTTTAAATGAACCGTTGACTTCTTACCGCCCCTTAAGGCATAGCCGTCAGGTTAAGAGAAAAATGGGCTATTAGCGTTAACAATTATCAATTTTCAATTCACAATTGGCAATTATTTGTCTTTAAAAATGTATTTGTTAAAATCAAATTGTAAATTGTGAATAGTTAATTGCGAATTGTCAATTATAAAACAAGCTAAATCCGGCTGATTTTATCATTAAATTTCTTAACCTGACGGCCATACCCCTTAAGGGGCCACTTTATCCGAGCGTCGTTTCGAAAAAAGCGTTGTTTCTTACTACCAACACCTGAAACCCGAAACCTGACACCTGAAACCTGACACCCGAAACCCGATTGCGAGGTTTTCGCTCAAAAACAATAATTTAATGGGTGAGAACCATTTTAACAAATCGGTTTGACGGACTTTTCATCCCTCTTTTGCCTGTGCCATGGAGACAGTTGTAGTAAGACTTCACCAATATTAACCTTTCTACACCTGGGACAGAAACGCGTATAATCAAAAGAATAATCATGACTGATTTTATCTAACTGGGGTTCAGGTACGTACAGGATGCCACATCCTTCACATGTTTTTAGTTTTGCTGATCTTATCTCTTGTTTGGAAGCTATCTGGAAAAACCTTGCAAGACTTATCTCATGACGCAACTCTGCGGCATCTTCCGGACATGTGCTTATACATGCTCCACAACAGATACATTGATAATGGGAGTAGGTAAAAATTCTCATAGCTCCTTCATCCCTGGCTTCAAGCGTTCCGGTTGGACAGCTTATATCACATGCACCGCAAGTTATGCATTTTTCAACATTAAGCCTGGTTCTGCAAAAAAGAAAAACAGCAACAATCATGAATGCTTCACCGCTCAGGATGTGAATGGTAATCATGTTGTTTTCAAAAAAGGATATGGATTCCAGAGTACCATGGGTTAAAAAGTACCCTGTTAGAAAAGGCAGGCCGGTTATTATGATTAATAAAAAGTCTGATATTGAGGAGTTAATGCGAATCTTTGAAAATACAATACGCCGGATAATAAAAAAGGCGGCAAGGAAAATAAGCAGCAATGTCATCCAGTCGGCCCATTCATCCGGTATCGCTGTCCAGTACCACTCAAAACTCGATTCTTCCCACAAAACAATATGCCCGCTGTACCAGATGGGAACAACAACCAGGCATGCGTGGAAAATGTAACGCAAAGTTGTATAAACCGGTTTTTTGATAACCACTTTATGCAGGGGGAAAAAAGAAAGCATAAAGTTTTTTAAAAAATAAATCGGTTTGGAATCTTTTCCCTTACCGCTTTTAATTATTGAATAGAAAAAAAAGGCAATCCTGAGAATAATCACGATAATAAAGATGTAAAAGACAATCTGTAATAAAGGACCCTCCACAAAATAATCGAAATCCATATTAAATAATTCTCCCTGTGGCAGATAAGTTCATTATTATGAACCGAATAATAAAGATTTTATATCAGATTCCTTTTTTTTGTCCAGTTTTTTGTCAAGGATAAATATCCTTTTAACAGTACTGTAGTACCATTGTCAAACAATATATCCACAAATTGCTATTGACAAGCTCTATTAGAAGGTTATAAAATGCCAGGCTAAAAGTTCAATATGGTGAACTCGTAAAAAGTATCATAGCTGGCTAAGTAGAAAGTAACTTGGTAGAATTTGCGCCCAAATTTGCCGTAGATTTAACCGATCTGATTGAGCAGGTAAGCGAAGACTCCGAAACCACAGGAATAGCGAGATATTTCGAGGGCTTTTACGAATGAAGATCGGTTAAAAATATGGTGAGGTTTGGATATGCCGGGAAGCAAATGCCCTTAGGGTGCAAAAATGCCAACTTACTTTTTACCGAGCCCTAAGCTTGAAAATGGAGCTGTGCAGAAGAAATGGAAGTTAATAAAATTGAATTACTAAGTGTTGGTATAGATATAGGAAGCTCAACCAGTCATCTGGTATTCTCCAAACTGTTACTGGAAAGGGATGAGGAATCTCCGACTCGTCGGTTTATCATTCAGGATAGAGATATAATTTATGAGGGAAGAATCATAGATACACCTTTATTGCACGATAATACGATCGATATAGCTGAATTGACTGATTTTTTTAAACAAGAGTATAGGCACGCGGGAATAAATCCTGCTAGCGTTCAAACCGGTGCGGTTATAATAACCGGAGAAACTGCCAAGAAGCAAAATGCGGAGGAAATTGTTGAAATATTATCCAGTGATGCCGGCAAATTTGTTGCGGCAACAGCAGGACCGAATTTTGAAAGCGTGATCGCGGCCATGGGCTCAGGCGCGAAAGATAGATCTGAAAAACTCAACAAAACAATACTATCCTGTGACATCGGTGGGGGAACTTCCAACATTGCCATATCTGTAAATGGCAAAATCGTATCTACAAGTTGTGTCTCTGTCGGAGGAAGACTGATTGCCCTGGATTCTGAAGAAAAAATTTGGCGCGTCGCCGATCCTGCAAAAACAGTCATGGAACATCTTTCCATGGATTATCAAATTGGAGATCGAATTCCTGAAAAGGATATTAATAAAATAGCTGAAACGTTTGCACAAGTATTAATCGAGGTAATCACGGGACAGCCGACTTCCCTTTTAGCCAAAAAGTTAATGATAACAAAAAGCCTCGATTTTACAAACAGCATAGATTTTGCGAACAGCATAGATGAATATATGTTTTCAGGGGGTGTAGCGGAACTGATATATGGTGGTAATGGAACACACAACGACATGGGGAAAATTTTAGCCGATAAAATCAACTTGCTCACACCCAAATTAACTTCTCCGGTTATAGAGCCGTTAAACAAAATTAGAGCCACTGTCATCGGAGCAGGCGCACACTCGCTGTCAATTTCCGGCTCATCAGGATTTATGGATGATAAACTTGAATTTCCTATAATAAATATCCCTGTAATCAAGGTGGATATAGAGGAAGCAAAATTAAGTATTCAGCACGTCGTGTCAGAGATAAAGGCATCATTTCAAAGCTTTGACTTAGAAGAAGGAAAAGAAACTGTAGCATTATACTTTAAAGACCAGTTAAGGAATTCTTATCCTGAAGTAGAATTATTTGCAAAATCTATTGAAGCGGCTCTTCCCAATTCAATTGATAATAGAATACCCATTATTTTAATCTTTGAAAATGATATTGCGTGTAGCGTAGGGAATGTAATCCGCCGGGAAACCGCCCTGAAAACTAACCTGCTGACTCTGGATGAATTGGACCTTAAAGAAGGAGATTGGATAGATATTGGTGAACCGCTTGTTGGTAATCAAGTATTTCCAGTTACTGTTAAATCTCTTGTTTTCAACATGGTGAACAATGGCTGAAAAATATCAGGCTCCAATAGTAAAAAAGGCATTTCAAATATTAAGGCTTATCTCCGACACAGACAGGGGACTTAAAATCAGTGAACTGTCAAGAAATTTAGTGATAAGCAAAAGTACTGTTCACGGAATAACAACTGCATTGGAAGAATTGGGTGCCATTATCAGGGATCCTTTAACAAAGAGATTTGCATTGGGTTTTACCCTTTTTGAGTTAGGCAGGGCGGCTTATTCGAGGATCGATATAAAGGACCTGGCAAGGCCTTTTATGGAAGATCTAATGGAAAAAACACAAGAATCCGTCTTTCTCGGTGTTCGAAACGGGAAACATGTAACTGTCCTTGATATAGTTGAATCGATGCAGGACCTTAAGATTACCTCTCCAATAGGGACAACTATTCCGCTTATGGCAGGAGCCACTGGAAAGGTTTTTCTTTCATTGATGGAAGAAAATCAGGTAGCGGAAATTATGAAATCAGAAGGTCTTAAGAAATATACAGAAAACACAATTATAGATCCCGATTTGTATCTCAAAGAAATTATGAGTGTAAAAGAAAAAGGGTATGCCATAGACAATGAAGAGTATATCTCTGGAGTCAGCGCTGTAGCAGCACCTGTTGCAGGCAAAGGACATTTGAAATCAGCTGTCTGGGTTGTAGGATTTAAGGCAAGCATTGATGAAGACAAATTGAAAGCCCTGGCAAAAGAGACAAAAGAGACGGCAGAAGCTATCAGCCGCTGGATTGAGCAGCAAACAGCTAAATAACTTAATCAACATACATGTCACAATCCAACGCTACTTATTGTAATCTTTGCAATGCTACACTTTTCGAAATCTGCGTGTAGGCCTGATTGCCCCACTTGTGCTGCATACCTCGAAAGAACATCCATCCGTGAATATTGACATGCTTTAAAGTCTATGTTATTATTTAAAATACTACACAAATACTGAATAGACGACCCTAATTTTTTATATTCTTGACACACCATTGTTTTTTAAATATAAAAAGGCGCTTGACCATCAAATTATTATCAATAAGTATACAATAATAATCCTGTCATGATGAAGATTGCTAATTTTGTATCTTATTTTCTCAATTATAAAGGAAATTTCATTTAATCTAGGCTACTTTTCCAAGTTTTTTGAGGAGGAAGAAAAAAAATGTATAAAAAAAGTCAAGTGGGACAAAACGCAAAAATAGATGCAAAAAACAATATTCCCGGCATCAATGATGAAAATCCCTCTCAATTTGAGCAGGAGTTGATGGCAATGGCCCGACACGAAGCGCGGCAAGTAACATCGAAGTATGGGCCCCAATTGGAGAAACTCAATGGGAAACACAAACCTTTGCTCAAAGATTATGAACGGATCTCCAAAGACTATGATGCTCACTCAGCCAAAATTGAGCGGAGCGAGCCCAGCGTAGAGCTGTCAAGAGGAAAATATTACGTCTTGATGTTTATATTTGTTCTGGGTGAAATTCCCATGAACTCCCTTGCTTTTGCAGTGTTTGGCGAAAGCCAGATATTCACCTGGATCATGGCGTTCGGAGTAGCAGTGTCCATTCCCTGGATTGCCCACGCCGTGGGAATTCTTTTAAAACGAGGCTCTACACCATGGTGGAAGAGTGCCCTCGGTGTAGGCTTACTATTTACTCTTACAATAGCCGGCTTGGTTGCAATCGGCTATGTACGCGTTCAGTACCTGGGTGACCTTTCCGGGGCCGGTGCGGTCGGCAGTTTCGCCAGTAGTAAATTTATAGGAGCCTCATTTGTTGGCCTGAACCTGGTTATTTTGGCTGCAGCCACGTTATGCTCCTACTTTGCCCATGATAAAGACCCTATGTTGGAACATTTGCACCGCCGGACCAACCAGCTCAATAAGTCCATGCGTTCCATTGAGGCAAAACACAATGAAATTCTTTCCGAACAACAGGAAGAAATCAGCCGGATTCATCAGGAAGCCCAGGAACTCATCTATCACTATCGCAAAATTAATCAGCGCGAACGTCCTGATCATACAAAACCCAAGTCTTTTGAAAAAGAACATGAGATAGACGTGGATTTTGAAAAACAAGAAAACGGCAAGGATAAGTTAAACGCAACCACCGAATTGCGTCGTTCTGCGAGTAAAAAATGAAAAATCAAAACTTTCATGCGATTTAAGGAGGTATACCCTAATGAGACGGTGGATATATAAACTTTTTTTGATCATCTTTCTTGGCTCTTTTCTTTTTTTGGGTTCAATGAGCCGAAATGCGGATGCATCTTCGATATTCGGAAAAGATAAAAAAAGTCCGCGGGCGATCGTTGTTTTTGTCGACATGTCGGGAAGCACCAACAAAGCGCGTCGCACAGTTTATCGAAATGCGTTTGAGAAAATATATCAAAACCTGCGCCAAGGGGACCGTATTGTTGTAGGAACCATCACCAGCCACTCCTACATAGACTTCAAACCGGTAATTGATGCGGAAATTCCTAAGGAATCAATATGGACTAACCGCCTTAAATTCGAACAAAACCTGTCCAAGACTAAAAAGGACATACGAAAGTCGGTTGACCGACTCCTGTCTCGCAAGCGAGGGACCCCATATACGGAAATCCTGAATTCTTTAAATATTGTCGATACATTCTTCCACAACGAAAAACGTAAAAAGGTCCTGGTTATCCTTTCTGATATGATCCAGGATTCTAAACAATACAAATTTGGCCGTCATAAGATTACAAATAAATACATTTCCAATGTGATTCGAAACCAAAAAGAACAAAACCTCGTCCCCAACCTAGCCGATGTTAAGGTATATGTGGCAGGGGCCAGCGCACCAAATTCCAAAAAGTTTCGATCCATACAAAAATT
>JAUWOH010000194.1 GCA_030612225.1 Desulfobacteraceae bacterium | reverse complement strand
CGTAGCGGCCGCGATCGAGCTGGCACTCCTCAGGATCGAGTTCGCAAAATTATCGAGCGTTGACCTCCTCATTATCGATGACTTCGGCCTGATTCCAAAACGGCGATAAATCCCTCAAGCGAGAGATTATCGGGGGTATTTTTTCAATAATGAAATCGATCTCAGCATCCGTATTGTACCTGCTCAGGCTGAAACGTATTGAGCCATGAGCTGCAGTGTACGGCACACCCATTGCACGCAATACATGGGAAGGCTCAAGGGAGCCGGATGTACAGGCAGAACCCGATGATGCGCATATTCCCAGTTCATTGAGCATCAGGAGTATGGATTCTCCTTCGATATATTCAAAACTGATATTTGTCGTACCAGGCAGGCGGTTTTCCCGTTCTCCGTTTACAATGGTGCTCGGAACACTTTTGAGTATTTCACTTTCCAGCCGGTCCCTTAATTTCGCAACAACCGTACTCTCCTCTTCAAGATGTTTACCGGCGAGTTCACAGGCCTTCCCCATGCCGATGATCGATGCCGTATTTTCCGTACCACCACGCTTACCGCTCTCCTGATGCCCTCCAATCATATAGGGTGAAAACCGGGTACCTTTTCGGACATAAAGAATACCAACACCCTTGGGGGCATGTATCTTGTGACCGGAAAGAGAAAGCATGTCTGCCCTTATTTTCTGAACATCTATAGGCAATTTGCCGGCAGCCTGCACTGCATCGGTATGGAAAGGGATACCCCTTTCATGAAGCACTCTGGAAATCTCTTCCACCGGAAAAATAACACCTGTTTCGTTGTTGGCCCACATAATGCTGACGATTGCCGTATCGTCTGAAAGGCTTTGATAAAGATAATCCAGGTCCAGCCTTCCTTTACCGTCCACGGGAACGAACGTCACTCGATACCCGTTTTTACCAAGGTATTCGGCCATATTCTTAATCGCAGGATGTTCAACCCGGGTGGTAATAACATGCTTTTTAAATGGTGTGGTGTTAACAGCAGCCATAATTGCGGTGTTGTCGCTTTCAGTTCCGCAACTGGTGAAAACGATCTCCTCCGGGGAGGCATTTATTAGTGTAGCCACCCGTTCTCTCGCTTCCCTGATTTTCCGCCCCACTTCCCCGCCAAAGGAATGCATGCTGGATGGATTACCATACATCTCGCTAAAATACGGAAGCATTTCTTCAAGAACTTCGGGGTCGACTTTTGTTGTGGCATTATTATCAACATATACAGGTTTCATATTTTTTATACCTCTTTTACATTCAAGTCATGTGATACATGTTCTCTTAACTTGTCTTCAACAAAATTCTTAATGGTAAATTGGGAAGTACCGCAATTAGCACAGGCACCCCTCATTTCAACAATTACGTCGTTTCCAATGAAATCGATCAATTTGATATTACCGCGGTCTTTTTTGAGCATAGGCCGTATTTCATTTTCAAGAACTTCCTCGATCAGTCGAATTTTTTCGATATTTGTCATTTCCGGAACCTTTTTCTTTTCCGGAACGGAATTTCCGAGCGTCGAATCTATGATTTCCTGAATTTTTTCGTGACAGTTTTCACAACCGCCGCCCGCCTTTACATAAGCGGTAACATCCTCAATGGACTTCAGATTGTTTTCCGTGACAGCCCTTTTTATTTCAATATCAGTGACTCCGAAACATTCACAGACGATCTCCCCCTCTTTTTCTTTCGCCGATTCTCCCCTGTAATAGCCGATCGCTTTTTCAAGAGCATCCCTACCCATGACCGAACAGTGCATTTTTTCCTTCGGGAGTCCTCCGAGAAATTCTGCAATATCATCGTTTGTGATTTTTGCAGCCTCCTCTATCGTAAGTCCCTTCATCATTTCCGTGAGCGCGGATGAAGACGCAATCGCACTCGCACAACCGAATGTTTGAAATTTTACATCCTCAATTTTTTTTTCATCATTCAGATTAAACATCAGCTTCAGGGCATCGCCGCATGCAATCGATCCGACTTCCCCTATCCCGTCGGCATCCTCTATTTCACCCACATTTCTGGGATTCATGAAATGCTCTTTCACCTTGTCAGTATATTCCCACATGATCTTTATCTCCTTAAAAAGTTATAAATCTCTTGACAACCTATTATCACATTGTGGTACCTTGTTTGTCTAATAATAATGCTTAAATTAGTTTATGCAAGTAGCATTATAATAATTGTCGTACTTCTTTTATTGTACCCGTTCAAGCCCATTCGGAACAAAAAGGTCGCACAATCGTCGTCCTGTAAGCGTTCACAGGTGCTGCAGATGTGCGTGATCAGGGCGACCAGCTATAGTCTGCTATGCTGGTCGCCCTGATCGCGTGCAGCTGCGGTGCCTGTGAACGCTTACCTTTTATTTTACATGTCACCTGGAGGTAATACGTGGAAGCAATTGAATTCAAACAATTTCGTAAAAAATTGAATAAAACCCAGCAACAAATCGCAAACCTTTTGGGAAAATCGGTTAAAGCTGTTCACAGTTATGAACAGGGATGGCGTTCGATACCTCCTGATGTTGAAAGACAAATCCTCTTGCTTGCTTCAAGGGTTCGCGGTAAAAAGTCATTGGATAAACAATGCTGGAACATAATGAAATGTCCATCGGAAAGAAAAAAGCAATGCCCGGCCTGGGAATTCAAGGCTGGTAAATTATGCTGGTTCATCAATGGAACCATCTGTCACGGGACTGCCCGAAAAAACTGGAAAGAAAAAATCAGGATATGCCGGACATGTGATGTGATGACACCATTGTTCCAGAAAAAATAATAAGGGATATATCATGAATATTGTTTCAATTGCAATCAGTAAAAAAAAAGGAACCCGTAAAAAACAGGTTCTGGAGGCGGATTTAATCAAAAACTTCGGTATCAAGGGTGATGCCCATGCTGGTCCCTGGCACAGGCAGGTGAGTTTCCTTTCCTCCGAGAGTATTGATTCGGCCAGAGAATCAGGGCTTGACGTAACGTTTGGAGATTTTGCGGAAAATATTGCCACAAAAGGAATTGACTGGAAAAATATACCTAAAGGTACCAGAGTCCACCTGGGCGATTTTGTTGAAGTCGAGATAACCCAGATTGGCAAAGAATGCCATAATAAATGCGCAATATATTATCAAGCGGGAGACTGTATTATGCCACGGGAAGGAGTTTTTGCAAGGGTGCTGGCAGGAGGAAAAATCAAGTGCGGAGATACTGTTTCACTTGATAATCTATCATTGGCTGATTAATTGGATACAGGATTAAAACAGTAACAGAGTTAGGAGTAAAATATGCCATCTAAAACTCATAAGATAACCAAAACATATGATGAAATAAACGGCAAAATCAAGTCCGGTGATGTGGTGGTAGTCAGTGCAGAGGAAATGATCGGAATAGTGAAAGACAACGGACCGGTTGAAGCAGCCAGGCATGTAGATGTGGTTACCACGGGAACTTTCGCGCCTATGTGCTCATCAGGAGCATTTATTAATTTCGGGCATTCCTCTCCGACCATCAAGGCATCGAAAGTGTGGTTGAACAATGTCCAGGCATATGCAGGCATAGCGGCTGTAGACTGTTATATCGGTGCTACAGAGCCTTGTGAAGACGATCCCCTGAACAAGGTATGGCCCGGGGAATTTAATTATGGCGGCGGTCATGTCATTGAAGACCTGGTTTCCGGGAAAAAAGTATACTTAAAAGCAACAGCGTACGGGACGTCCTGTTACCCCAACAAGGGAATCGAAAAAACGATTACTCTGAAAAAACTTCCCCAAGCCACACTTTGCAATCCGAGAAACGGATATCAAAACTACAACTGTGCTATAAATACTACGAATAAAACCATTTACACTTACATGGGAGTATTGAAACCAAAAGCCGCAAACGCAAATTATTGCAGTGCCGGGCAACTGAGTCCCATGTTTAACGATCCATACTACAAGACCATCGGCCTTGGGACGCGGATTTTTCTCGGCGGTGCAGAGGGATACGTGACGTGGCACGGCACACAGCACAACCCATCGGCTAAGCGGACTTCAAAAGGCATCCCCGTGACTCCATCGGGGACGTTGTGGGTCATGGGTGACTTAAAAAAAATGAAACCAAGATGGCTTACCGGTTTAAGTCTCCAGGGATACGGATGCAGCATGGCAGTGGGCCTCGGGATACCGATACCTGTACTGAATGAAGAAATCGCGCAACACACGGGAATATCCGATAAAGATATTTATACACAAATTATCGACTACGGAAAGGATTATCCGTCCGGCAAATCAAAAAGTTACGGGAAAGTAAGTTATGCGGAATTGAAAAGTGGTTTTATCAGTTTTAAGAACAAGGATGTCCCCACATCCCCGCTCTCAAGTGTGGTCAGGGCACGGGAAATAGCAAATATTTTAAAGGAATGGATTTCAAATGGTGATTTTCTGCTGGGTATACCGCAATTTACATTACCCAGTTAAACGTTAGTAAAGGGGTAATTATGAATAAAAAAAAATCAGATCGTAAATCATGCGAAATCGATGCGGACGTTAGGATACAATTCAGGGGAAAGCTGCCCCCGGTTACTGATAGAATAATCAAAAACAGTGATGATCCGGAATGCTTCACTCATATCAATTACGAACCGGTCCATTCCAGTCGACCGGTTGCCCAGATTATCGATAAATTGAGGGAAATACTTTTTCCGGGATACTTTTCACCGGAAAAGCTGGATCCTGCCAATATGCAGTACAGTATGGGTCAGGCGGTTTCATCTCTTTTCGATCTTCTTTCCGGGCAGATCATCCATATCCTGCGGCATGACTGTTTCCGATACGACAAGCAATGTGTGGAATGCGAAAACCTGGGATATGAAACAACTCTGAAAGTCTTAGACAGCATACCTGAAATCAGGAAAATTCTGGCAACGGACATATTGGCAACATACCAGGGTGATCCCGCAGCAAACAGTCATGATGAAATTATCTTCAGTTATCCCGGAATTTATGCCATCATGGTTTACAGGGTGGCCCACAGGATTTTCGAGCTCGGCATTCCTCTTCTGCCCAGGATCATGAGCGAACATGCACACAGCCTGACAGGAGTCGATATTCACCCGGGGGCTGAAATTGCTGAAAGTTTTGTCATTGACCATGGAACCGGTGTTGTCATCGGTGAAACCACCAAAATTGGTAAAAATGTTCGCATATACCAAGGCGTTACACTGGGCGCCCTTTCACTTCCGGCTGATGCGGGTAATAATTTCCGGGGGAAAAAGCGTCATCCGACCATCGAAGATGATGTGATAATCTATTCAGGGGCCACGATACTGGGTGGCGATACCGTCATCGGGGCTCGTACAGTAATAGGCGGCAATGTCTGGATAACGGAATCCGTACCATCCGACACCAAGGTGTTGTTAAAAACACCTGAACTGATTTATAAATGAGGCAATAACTATAGTTCAGGTTCCAGCGGCTTTGTATAACCGGGCCACCCAAAACCGGCTAAAGGAGTATAAAAATGAAAATTTATAAAAATATGTATAAAACTATTGGCTCAACACACCTGGTACGTTTAAACCGCATCACCGGGGACATCGGATGTGAAATACTGGCTAAACAAGAATCGTTCAATCCTCTTGGCAGCGTTAAGGATCGGATCGGCCTGGCTATGATCAAGACTGCTGAAGAACAGGGTTTGATTAAACCCGGAGATACAATTGTTGAACCCACAAGCGGAAATACTGGGATTGCCCTTGCTTTTGTGTGCGCAGTTAAAAATTACGATCTTGTTTTAACCATGCCGGAAACGATGAGTATGGAAAGGCGCATGCTTTTAAAACATCTTGGGGCGAAACTTGTTCTCACACCAGGCCCGGAAGGAATGAAAGGCGCAATTGCAAAAGCAAAAGAGATTTTAGAAAACACCTCTAATTCGTACATGCCTGACCAGTTTTCGAATCCAGCCAACCCTGAAATACACAGGCAAACAACTGCCGAGGAAATATGGAACAGTACGGAAGGTAAGGTGGATATATTTGTTGCCGGCGTGGGGACCGGTGGTACGATTACCGGTGTTGCAGAAGTAATAAAGGCGCGTAAGCCTTCTTTTAAGGCGGTAGCAGTGGAACCTGCCGCCTCATCGGTACTGTCCGGCGGGAAACCGGGACCGCATAAAATACAGGGAATCGGCGCAGGCTTTGTACCGGATAATTTAAATACAAAAATAATCGATGAAATTGTTACTGTAACGAATGAAGACGCAATTGAAACGTCACGTCAACTGGCACTT
Organism: Desulfobacteraceae bacterium; assembly: GCA_030612225.1. Taxonomy (GTDB): domain Bacteria; phylum Desulfobacterota; class Desulfobacteria; order Desulfobacterales; family JAUWMJ01; genus JAUWMJ01. The sequence continues at coordinate 42 of JAUWOH010000194.1, read as the reverse complement.
CAGGAAGGAATATTGTGTGGTATATCTTCAGGTGCTGCAGTC
>JAUWOH010000432.1 GCA_030612225.1 Desulfobacteraceae bacterium | reverse complement strand
GCATCGATTCCGACCTCAACAGTTGAAACGACAATATCACTCGAATCCTCATCCTTTGTTGCAGGGTCTTTATAATCGATCTTTTCAAAACCTGCCTCAACTTCGATAGCACCGCTTAAAGTAATGTTTTCGAACCATTTTATCCCTTCCTCATCACATAAAGCCGGTGCTGAAACCACAAAAACTGTGATAAGCAGAGATAAGGTAACAATAAAGATTCTTTTCATCTCTTTTTTCTCCTTTCTAATATTTTGGAATTTAATTTATCAATCTTTATATGGTTTCATAAGGCCCCATTAGTATATTGAAAAAACCACCTCCTTTGTCCAAAAAAAAAGCCACGAAACTATCTGTCCTCTGTTTATGAGGAAGAAAGCCTTCGTGGCTTTTTAAAATATTTTATGTAAATTTAAACTAAAAGTTAAAAGTTGCTTTCAAGCAACGATTATTTGTCATAGTTATAAAAAGAAAATCAGGTTGTCAATAAAAAAAAAGTAAACTCAATGCTTCTTGACTTGAAAATGAAAAGACTCTATTTACGATTGATTATTAAAAACAACTTTTTATCACTGACCTTGCAGAGAACAGGTTGTTTTATTAATTACTCAAGTTTCGCACCCTTTATCTACAGCTAAGCCTTAATTTATGAAGAGTTGATTCCTATCGAAGGAGTGAATCGAAACGGTTATATCATTTTCTTCCAGGTGATATGAAAATAATAAGTTGGCAGCGTATCCTGATATTTTGGATAAAGTGCATGAGTTGCTAAATTATATAAAGGTGTATATTTATCCCAAATATCAGGACACTGCGAAAGGGTGGAGAATGTGACCAACATATCACCTTCCAGAAAATAATATAACCGTCTCGATTCACATCTGATCTTATATCTTACGCGGTATCAGGGCATCATTTTTTGCAAAATAGGGGTGCGAAACTTGAGTAATTATTTGTAACTACCCAGGTGGGTAGGCTGAAGGCTGTACGCGGTGCAAGCGCCTGCGCTGTGCGAAGACTGTTAGGGAAAAGTGCATTTTAAAGCCATGTTTGATGCAAGAATCACATTCCGACAAAGTACGGCACTCGTGCTTTTCTGACCCTTCAGCCTTGCTACGTGAGTAGTTACAATTATTTATCTCAGTGAGTTCAGTGTCATTTGTGGTAAATTCGACTTTTTACTAGACCATCCAAAATAAATATGGTGTAAAATTACTATGAAGCAAGAAATTAAAGAATTGATCTACAAGGCTTTGAAACAAGCTTATCAAAAGGGTGATTTGCCTTCTTCTGAATTTCCGGAAGTCGAATTAGAAGAGCCAAAGGCAAGGATGCATGGCGATTTTTCGACAAATATTGCCATGATTATGGCATCTTCCCAGAAGATGGCTCCTAAAAAAATTGCTGAATCAATTATAAATCATATGGACGATTTCGGCAGTATAATTTTAAAGGTTGAGATTGCAGGCCCAGGGTTTATTAATTTTTATTTAAGGCAGTCGGCATGGTATCCTGTTCTTCGCAGGGTTTATGAACAAGGCGAACGCTACGGGTCTTCAAATATCGGAAAGGGTGAAAAAATCCAGGTGGAATTTGTAAGCTCCAACCCGACAGGGCCGCTCCATGTAGGTCACGGCCGTGGTGCTGCCGTTGGTGACAGCGTGGGTAATATCCTTTCTTTTTGCGGATACGATGTTCAAAAGGAATACTATATAAATGACTCGGGTAGGCAAATTAACACCCTGGGACGTTCGGTTTTTCTCAGGTACAGGGAACTTTTAGGAGAAAAAATCGAGTTTCCTGCTACCTGCTACCAGGGAGATTATATAAGGGATATTGCTACAAAAATAAAAGATGCTGATGGAAATCAATTTCTTGACCGGAATGAAGAGAAGGATGAAGAAAAGGCTGTTTCATATTGCGCAAAACTGGCGGCTGAAGAAATTCTTGAAGGAATTCGTCAAGATCTCGATTCTTTTGGAGTAAAGTTCAACAAATGGTTCAGCGAACAAAGCCTGTACGATTCAGGCATGGTAGATTCGGTAATAAATAATTTTGAGAAAAAGAAAATTATTTATAAAAAGGACGGGGCTCTGTGGTTTAAAACCAGTGATTTTGGTGATGAAAAGGATCGTGTGGTTGTAAAGAAAAACGGCGAGAAAACCTATTTTGCTTCGGACATAGCATATCATCAGGAAAAGTATGAAAGGGGTTTTGACCTGGTAATAGATGTATGGGGAGCGGATCATCATGGATATATACCGCGTATGAGCGCTTCAGTCCAGGCGTCAGGTAGAGATAAGAGTCAGTTTCATGTTATTTTAGTCCAGCTTGTAAATCTTCTGCGTGGCGGAGAACCTGTGGCAATGTCCACCCGTGCAGGAGAATTTGTTACATTAAAAGACGTAATGAGCGAAGTGGGGCGCGATGCGGCAAGGTTTATTTTCTTAACGCGCCATTATGACAGCCCCCTTGATTTTGACCTTGAGCTTGCAAAGAAAAAGACCAGCGACAACCCTGTTTATTATGTACAGTATGTACATGCGCGCATATCAAGTATTATCAGAAAATCCGCAGAAAGAGAAATAAGCGACATTGTGACCGATGACGAGGCTGTAGCCATGTTAATACAGCCCGAGGAAGTAGAATTGATGAAAGCACTGGCCCGTTACCCGGAGACGATAGAAAACAGCGCAAAACTTATGGAGCCGCACAGGATAACATTTTTCCTTATGAATCTTGCCTCTTTGTTTCATGCCTATTATAATAAACACCGGGTTTTAACTGATGACCCGATACTAAGCCATGGCAGACTTTATCTAATCACAACGGTTCAAAAAGTTATCCGCAACGGCCTGACCCTGCTGGGTGTGTCGGCCCCTGATAAAATGTAAAAAATTTACCACGGAAAGACACGGAATATCACTGAAATAAAAACAATCACGAAAACACGAAAAAGGTATGAATAATGATAATTATAAAGAATTTTACCTTG
>JAUWOH010000129.1 GCA_030612225.1 Desulfobacteraceae bacterium | reverse complement strand
TATCATATTATATAATAGTTTAATCCAAATTTTAGACGCACTTCATCTGTAGTCTTTGCTGGCAGTCATTCGGTGTTTCTTTCCTTTTGCCCTACGGCAATGAGGATAAACTATACGTTTATCCGGCATACCGCAAGATGTAGGCTGCCAATCATTCCTTATCCAGGTTAAAGTTTCAGAGAGGGGCTCTGGATTTGACTAACCCTGTAAATTGTTTTAAAGTTCAAAGGATAGTGTCAAGAATCATTCAAACATGTCTATAATTATCGAATTGGCAGTCTGTTAGGGTTGAGTTATTCAGGGGTCAGTCATGCGGTATTATCAATAAAACCCAAAATAGCAAAAAGTCGACAGTTACAGATTAAATTCTACCAACACAATCAATAGAATCAAAAAGGAGGTCGATATGGCACGGCGGTGTCAATTTGATGAACGACTTCTTTGATTACAGAAGCCGCCTACTGTATTCAGATCGGGCACTTCAGTTGGGCCGCGCTCTGGGTATCCATCCCGTTCGGTGTGCTTGTGTCGCTGGTCCTTTTCGCCAATAACCTGCGCGATGTGGAGACCGATGCAAAGGCTAATGTAAACAACCTGGCCATGATCTTCGGACGTAATAACGGGCCCATAGTCTATGTGTCCATGGTCCTGGCAGCACTTATTTCCATTATAATAATGTCTCTTATCGAACCCCTCGGAAGATGGTCACTTATTGTACTTCTCTCACTGCCTATTGCATTCAAACTTGTTAAAGTGATGATCCGCGAGGTGCCTAAGGATGCAGATGCCCGCACAGCAAAACTGAATACCGCCTTTGGCACATTACTGGTTATCTCTCTTCTACTTGAGAGTGTTATTTGAAAAAGAGGTCCGGCTGGATAGCATTGTTGTTTTTAGTTGCACTTGCTTTTGGGCTGTGGGTTTTGGCCTTTGCCATCCCTGCGGGCAACTTCTGGATAAAGATATCCGTGTCTGCGGCAATACTCGCCTCCCTTTCACTGATGTTGAGAAAAGAGATTTTATCTACTCTCCGGTTTAACACTCGATCCTTTATAATCGGCGTTTCTGCCGCCATAGTCCTTTATTTCATATTTATGATAGGCCGCGTGATCTCTCTTCAACTTTTCGGTTTTGCCGGAGAGAGGATCGGAGACATTTATGCCAAAGGGGCCGGCACACAACCTTGGATAATCTCAATCCTTCTCTTTCTTATTACCGGTCCGAGCGAAGAGATTTTCTGGCGAGGGTTTCTTCAAAAAGGATTGCAGGAACGTCTTGGCGGCTGGAAAGGATATCTGCTTACAATTTCGTTATATACGGGTGTCCATATCTGCTCCATGAATTTCATTTTAATTGGGGCAGCCTTGGTTGCGGGGGCTTTCTGGGGTGCTTTTTACTGGCGCACTGATAATCTGGCAGCGGCAATTATATCGCACTCGGTTTGGAGTACGGCCATCTTCACCCTCTTGCCTTTACAATAGATGTTATTCAAGTTTATGACAGATTTTCTTTCCAGCGCTTAAGGAGCAGATCCGCAGTCAACGGACCGAGACCGTTTATTTCGAAAAACTGAAAAATATCAAGCCGGTTACCTTGCGACCACCATTTTTTTAAAATATCACCGGTTTCGTGTCTTAGCATCCAGCCGGTTCCCAGACTCTCGGAAAGATATCTTTCCATAATCGACTCTCCCATCCATCCGAGAAGATAATCGAGGCTATAAAATTCAGGAACAAGATCAAAAAGGTGGCTTTCGGGTTGATGGTAAAAGCCTGTATATCTGGCCATTAGCCTTGCATAGGATTCTCCATCTGAAAGATCTCTTTTTTTAAACATCTCAAACTCTGAAATGAATTTAGCGGCATATCGTCTGAACACTGAAAGATCCTTGAGCATCTTGTAATGAAACAGCTCTTTTACGTCTCTGGTATCCATGCCAAGGTATTCTTTCAGAAAGGGGCGGGATAATGCCATATTCTGGAGAAGAAAAGCATAAGACTCTGACAGGCTATAAGAAGTAGCCATTTCCCTGTCAATCATGGAAAGCTCAGATGATGTAAAGACCGCCGACAGCCCGTGTCCCAGTTCATGCGAGAGTGTTTCCAGATCAACCCAGCCCCCTTCAGGCTGCATGAGGATATAAACCTCCTCAGGCACCTGGAGAATAAAGCAAATTGCCTGTGAACTCTTTTTTTCTTCTCTTTCCAGTTCCAGGTTAAGACCCCGTGTTTTTTTAAGGTCAATACTCCATTTGTTAAAAAAGCCAACCAGTTTCCCCATGGCCTTTTCCGGAAATACATCATCAAACTCAACTAGGCTTAAAATGTTGATGGCATCAAATCGCGTGAGTTTATTAAGGGGCAAGCCGAACCGCTTTCGGGTCCAGTATTCCATGGCGTTAAAATATAAATTGTCTGTTTTTAAAAGGAAGTTTTTAAAGTAATTATAGAAATAAAGATAGTCGATCCCTTTTTTCTTTTGGCAGTAATTAATATAACTATTAAATCCAAATTCCTCTTCAAGGATATCGAGTAGGATGTTCCAGTAGTTGAGAGCAAAAGGTTCTAAAAGTTTACAAAGAGGCCCTGTTTCTTTTTGTAAAATCTGTCTCGATTTATACGTGCTTGACTTTTGGCACCAAGGGATAATGTCCCGGAAGTATATCTTCTTTCCATTGACAATTGCTGCTGCACCTCGCATCCATGTCTGCATTTCAGATTCGTGGGGAAGGAGTGATCGTTGGAGAAAATGGTCAATTAGAGCATATTTGAGTCGTGTTCCGGCAGTCTTATTTTTTAGTTTATCAATTCGCTCCAAAGTATCGTGGCTGATAAAAATTTCATAACCATCATAGATCTGATACGGCTGGAAAGGAACCCTGACGCCCTCCCATTGAGCAAGGACTTCTATGTTCCACCTGTAATTAAGGTGGTGGAGTATATTCTCTATTTCTATTTGATCGCTTTCCTTTTGCATTACAGGTATCATGCTTTGCCTTGCGTACAGTCACTCCAGTTATTAAAATCCCGTTTTGCTTAATATATTCTTTACGTTTTTTACGATTTCTGCCATAATCTGTACCCTACCACGCCCCTTCGGAACAAAAAGGTCATACAATCTCAGTTCTGTAAGCGTTCACAGGTGCTGCAGATGTGCGTGATCAGGGCGACCAGCTATAGTCTGCTATGCTGGTTGCCCTGATCGCGTACATATGCGGTGCCTGTGAACGCTTACCATAATCTTTAAGTCTTATGAGCATACCTTTTATTTTGTTGGTTAATTTAAAAACTATAATAATGCCTTATATTAACAAAATATGCAACCTGAACTCTTATGCGAGCTGCAGCTTATATATGAGAATATTAGTAGAAGAGGAAGAAACAAGGTATATAAATAGGACAAAGCGTGATAACATACAATCAGGATTTAATGTGAAATCAGGATCGCATAATCTTGATGTACATTACCTCAAAAGGAGATAGTAACATGGCAAAAAAGTATGAACTCCCCCCTTCCAAACTCAGATCAATATGTGATCCGGCGCAATTTAAGTTTAAAAACACCGGACAGGTTTCGCCCTTAGACGGTGTTATCGGTCAGGAACGGGCCGTTCGCGCTATAGGGTTTGGTCTGAACATGAACAGTCCGGGTTATAACGTCTTTGTTTCGGGAGTAGAAGGTACCGGCAAATCGACCATTGTTAAGTACATCGTCACTCAACACGCTAATAATCGGCCGACACCGGACGATTGGTGCATGGTGAATAATTTTAAAGATGAATTTTGTCCTAAAACGATTTCGGTCCCTTCGAGCAAAGCGAATCTATTTAAAAAACAGGTCGACCGGTTTATTAATGACCTGAAAGTTCAGCTGCCGAAAGCTTTTGCGGACAAGTCATTCCAGGAAAAGACGTCTGGAATAAAAGAAAAGTATTCGCAAAAACAACAGCAATTATTTAAAAAACTGGATCAATCAGCGGCAAAGAAAGATTTAATGATTAACAGAACCCAAACAGGCTTTCAAACGATTCCGCTGGCGGAGGGAAAGCCGATGACGCCCGAAGCGTTTCAGACACTGTCCAAGGATAAACAGACTGAAATAAATAAAAACATTCATTCACTGCAAACTAAGATCGAGGCCACCCTGAGGAAAAGCAACAAGCTGAACCATGACTTGCAAACACAAACTTATAAATTAATGGAGAAAATGGCGCTGTTTGTGGTGAAAAACCGCATGGATATGTTAAGAAATCGTTATAAAGACAGTCATGATATTTTAGATTATTTGAATGAGGTGCAGGAAGATATTGTTGAAAATGTCGAAGGTTTTATCAAGTCCAAAAAGGACAAGGCACAAGCGGAAAGTTTATTCTTACAGTCTTCCAAACCTACTTTTCAAGAATACCGGGTCAACGTTTTGGTCGATCACAAACAAGAAAAAGGCGCCCCGGTAATTTTTGAAACAAACCCGACCTATAATAACGTTTTCGGCCACATTGAGAAAAGAGCATATATGGGAACCTTGATGACCGACTTTACCATGGTTCAGGCAGGTTCTCTCCTAAAGGCCAATGGTGGCTATCTGATAATGGAAATTGAGTCGGTCCTCATGAACCCATACGTGTGGGAAGCCCTGAAAAGAGCGCTGCAGAACAAACTTCTTTTCATCGAAGATTTGGCTTCGGGATTGGGGATGGGTACCTCTTCTCTTCGCCCCGAGCCCATTTCCCTGGATGTAAAAGTCATATTAATCGGCAGCTATCACCTGTTTCAAACGCTCCAAAACTACGATTCCAAATTCAATAAAATCTTTAAAGTCCGGGCCGATTTTGATAATGAGGTCGAACGAAACGAAAATACGGTAAAACAATATGCACAATTTATCGCCCGGACCTGTAAGGAAGAAAACCTGCTTCCGCTATCTCCCAAAGGCGTAGCCGCCATTGTCGAATACGGAGAAAAACAAATTTCGAATAAAGATAAACTCTCTTTAAGATTTGGACAAATTCATGGAATATTAAAAGAGGCCGACTATTGGGCGAGGGAAAAAAATGCCCGTACTATTTCAGAAAAATACGTGGAGAAAGTCTTTAATGAACATAAATTCAGACACAATCTGTATGAAGAAAAGGTTCATGAGTCGTACAAAGACGAGACAATATTGATTGATGTAAAGGAAGGTATCGTGGGTCAGGTTAATGCCCTGGCTGTTTATCAAATCGGGGAAAATGCATTTGGCCGCCCGTCACGGATAACCGCCGAAACATACATGGGCAAAGCAGGTATTATTAATATCGAGCGTGAATCCAAGTTAAGCGGGAAAACCCATGATAAAGGGATGTTGATTCTTTCGGGCTTTTTGGGTCGGACTTTTGCCCAGAGCTATCCTTTGAGCCTTTCCATAAGTATCACATTCGAGCAGAGTTATGGTGGTATTGACGGTGACAGTGCATCTTCCACCGAACTGTATGCGATTCTCTCCAGTTTGTCGGATATTCCCATCCATCAGGGGATTGCCGTTACCGGTTCGGTCAATCAGAAGGGAATGATTCAAGCCATCGGCGGTGTGAATGAAAAAATCGAAGGGTTTTTTGACGTCTGCAAAACAAAGGGACTTACCGGCAAACAAGGTGTGATGATCCCCGTAGCCAACGTAAAGAATCTCATGCTCAAAAAAGAAGTGATCGACGCAGTAAAAAAGAAGAAATTTCACATCTACCAGGTTGCAACCGTTGAGGAAGGAATCGAGATATTAACAGGCGTTCCGGCCGGGAAACCGGATAAACAGGGAAATTATCCTGAAAAGACTGTTTTTAAGAAAGTTCAGGATAAGCTTAAAAGATACCTGGAAAGAACGTATGAAATTAAAAAGTGGGCAAAATAAGGAACGTTCGGAGAAAGGAGGAAACAAAAAGAGTTCTGGAATCCGCGAAAGAATTTGTAACACATAAAGGCGCTGTGATAGCATTTCAAAAAAATGCCTGGAACAATTTTTGCTCTGAAAATGGTCCGGAGTATAAGTTAAAGCTCGCAAGAGCATGGAAACTGAAAGGATATCTTAAAGGAGATCCGAAGGTCCCTGTTTTGTGAAGTCTCGAACAGCAACAAAGAGCATAATGGAATATTGCCATGCCCACGGAAACAGTTGATACCATGATTATCGGAGGCGGCCTCAGCGGTATCTATGCCGCCTACCTGCTGTCTCAAAGAAATAAACCTTTTGTCGTTCTCGAAGCCCGTGAGCGTATTGGCGGCAGGATTTTAAGCCCTGAACATCAAGAATTTTTCTCCGATCTCGGCCCCTCCTGGTACTGGCCTGCGATTAACTCGAAAATGGTGTACCTTATTCAAGCCTTGGGCCTTACGGGTTATCGCCAGTTTGAAGAGGGTATGGGCCGTTTTCAAAGCCCCAATGGAGCCATCCAGACCGTAAGCGGTTACGCGATGGAACCCCTCTCGTGGCGACTTTCCGGCGGCATGATGGCATTGATCACAAAACTCTGTGAGGATATCCCTGAAAACGCAATCAGACTCAATCACCCGGTCTGTAAGATCGAAAAAAAGTACGCCGGCGCTTTGGTCAGCGTTGGCGAACTGGAGAAAGAGCCCTGGACCCGGTTCAGTACCAACAAGGTAATCCTCGCCCTTCCACCGCGCCTTGCCGCCGCCACCATTCTCTTTAACCCTGACCTGTCTCATAATTTGACCCAGGCGATGCTGAAAATAGGTACCTGGATGGCGGGCCAGGCGAAATTCTGCGCTCTTTACAAAAAACCTTTCTGGCGACAAACGGGCCTCTCTGGCCAGGCTTTCAGCCAGCGCGGTCCGCTGGGCGAGATTCATGATGGATCCAACAACAGCCAGGGACCTTACGGATTGACCGGCTTTGTCGGCATTCCGGCGGTACAACGCAACCATCAGCAATTCCTTACCGAGGCGATTCTTTCCCAACTTGCAATCATCTACAGCAAACCGGCGGCACAGCCGACGGCCTTTTTCTACCAGGATTGGGCTCGCGAACGATTTACCGCCACCCAGTTTGACCAGCCGCAGGTTTACGAACACCCCCTCTATCACCCCCCGGCAGGACAAACCTCCATTTGGGACGGTACCATCCATTTTGCCGGCACGGAAACCGCCGACCAATACGGCGGTTATCTCGAAGGTGCCCTGACTGCCGCCGAACGGGCGGTAATAAACCAATAATGAGTGCAAACAATCTTCATATTGATAAAGATAACAAAATCCATCGTTATTCCTTGTATATGGCTTCTCGTTTCCCTTTAACGGGTGAACCTCATTCCTACTTTATTTGAGATATTGCTGCCTACCATCACACAAAATATATGACACCTTTGAAAAATGCTAATTTTAGGATGTCCTGAAACTCTCCTAAACCTACACTCATTACGCCCTAAATAAAAAGATATTGACAATACACATTAAGTGAATATATAATGCGCATTATGTTACTAACTTATTATCAAAAATCAATTTACCTGTAGTTCCTAACATGGAGTGAATTATGGAAAACCCCTTTAGCTATACAAGCATTGTCGAAGGTGACTCTTTCTGCAACCGGAAAAAAGAAAAAGATGAGTTGTTGAGTTTTATAAAAAATTCTCAAAACATTCTTCTA
>JAUWOH010000324.1 GCA_030612225.1 Desulfobacteraceae bacterium | reverse complement strand
ATGTTATTTACGATCTCTTCCGGAATATCCGCATTGGTATAAACTTTCTGCACATCTTCACAGTCATCTAAAGCTTCCATCAGTTTGACCATCTGCAGGGCTTGTTTTCCCTCAAGGTCTGTGGTTGACTGGGGAAGCATTGTAATTTCTGCATCGATATATGGAATAGTGGCCTTATCTATAGCATCTTTTACTGATTCAAAATCGTCCGGTTCGGTGATGATTTCAAAAGCGCCGTTATCCTCGCGCACATCTTCCGCACCAGCTTCAACAGCTATTTCCATCAGTGTGTCTTCATCAACGGCACTTTTTTCTACTGCAACATATCCTTTCTTGTCAAACATCCAGGCAACACATCCGTTTTCACCAAGATTTCCGCCATGTTTATTGAAAATATGGCGAATGTCAGCAACAGCCCTGTTTTTATTATCTGTAAGAGATTCTACAAAAACGGCAGCACCTCCAGGTCCGTAGCCTTCATACGTGCTCTCTTCATAATTAACGCCTTCGAGCTCGCCGGTTCCTTTTTTTATAGCCCTTTCCATATTATCCTTGGGCATGTTTTCACTTTTTGCTGTCAAGATCACCGACCTTAGTCTTGGATTTGAATCAGGATCTCCACCACCCATGCGTGCGGCAACCGTAATTTCCTTTATAAGTTTTGAGAAAATTTTGCCCCTTTTGGCGTCAGTTGCCCCTTTTTTATGTTTAATGCTTGACCATTTACTGTGACCTGACATATTTTCCTCCTGATTATAGTAAGCGTTCACGGAACGCTGAAATTAGAAATTGGAAATTTGGCCTTCATGCTTTGTAACGGTTCACAGTTCACGGCTGTGCTTGGGTCTTGTCCTGCGTAGCCAGAGGCGAAGCATGGGTTATCTCTCCCGAATTTCTACTTTCCAATTTCAAGTTTCACGCCGTGAGCCCTTTGCGATAATATAAATCTCTTTACTTGCTTTGCGACTGCTTTTTGGTTTGAAGATATTGCATGTGGCAAAATAGCTTTTTACATAATCTGAAAATTGCTTAAAATCTTCTCCCTGAAAGATTTTGCAGGCAAAAGAACCACCAGGAAGCAGTACATTTTGAGCAATTTCAAGAGCTGCCTGGCAAAGATTAAACGATCTTGCTGAATCAACGTTTTTAATGCCGGTGGTCGATGGCGCCATATCACTGATAACCACATTAAATTCATTTCCTATGGATTGGGAAAATGAACCAAAAGAGAAGATATCACCTGTATAGGTTGTTACATTGCGCGGAACATTTATTGTTACAGGCTTAAGATCTATGCCGACAATATGCCCTTTATTTCCTGTAAGTTTTGCCGCATAAAGCAGCCAGGAACCGGGAGAGCAGCCCAGATCAAGAATTCTGTCGCCTTTTTTGATCAGGTTGTACTTTTGCTGCATTTCCTGGAGCTTGTAAACAGATCTGGCAGGAAATCGTTCTTTTTTTGCTTTACGTGAATAGTGATCGTTCCACTTGCCCTGTTTTTTTGCTGATCGATTCATATACTTAAGTGTTTTTCATGTCAAGCGGCATGAGCCTGACGTTTAAATCTAACCTGGACAAGCCGGAAAAGCTGAGCACTTCGATTGAGGCAACTCCTCAAGTCACGAAGTTACTCTCTTTTACGTCTTTGGCCGCTCAGCAATTGCAGTAACTGATTTCGTCAATTGAAATTTTTTGCCACAAAAAGCACGAGGTTCACAAGTAAGGTACTCAAGTTTCGCACCCCTATTTTGCAGAAAGTAATACCCTAATGGTGCGTAAAATATAAGATCAGATGTGAATCGAGACGGATCAACTCTTCAGAAATTAAGGCTTCGCTGTATATAAGGGGTGCGAAACTTGAGCAAGGTACTAAAAGAGTGTCTCTATTGCATCTGACACTGTCTTTATTCCGGTAATATCGATGTCTTTTATGCTCGACATGCGTTTTACGTTGCTTTCCGGGATAAGACATCTTGTAAAGCCCATTTTTTTCGCTTCACCAACCCTTATTTCAACCTGGCCTATTGCTCTGACTTCACCTGTAAGCCCTACTTCGCCCAAGACTATGGTGGCTTCTGGAATAGGTTTATCTAAAAAACTTGATGCCACAGCAGAAACAATTCCAAGGTCAACGGCCGGTTCATCGATTTTTACACCACCGGCGACGTTCATAAAGATATCATGGCCCATAAGATGCATACCCAACTTTTTTTCCATAACTGCAGTAAGGAGCGCAACCCGGTTTTGATCCAGGCCCAGTATGGTTCTGCGTGGTGTTCCAAAACTGGTACTGCTGGCAAGGGCCTGGATTTCAACAAGTATAGGCCGCGATCCTTCCATGCTGGCAGTGACTACCGATCCCGCTGCATTTTCCGGTCGCTCTGAGAGAAACAAAGCCGAAGGGTTGGCGACTTCATCCAGACCCCGTTCTTTCATCTCAAACACACCGATTTCATTGGTAGAGCCGAATCTGTTCTTTACCGCCCTGAGAATCCTGAAAACATGGTTTCGGTCGCCTTCAAAATATAAAACAGTATCAACCATATGTTCCAGAAGTTTCGGACCGGCTATGGCTCCGTCTTTTGTGACGTGACCGACAAGAAACGTTGGAATTCCGGACCTTTTTGCCATAAGCATGAGCTGAACCGTCGATTCCCTGACCTGGCTTACGCTTCCGGGAGCAGACGTAAGATCCGTACTGTACATGGTTTGAATTGAATCTATTACAAGGACATGCGGGCGTGTGGTTTCAACCATTGCAAGGATCGAATCGAGATCGACTTCTGATACAACCAGTATATCCGGGGATAGAGTTGAAAGCCTTTTGCTTCTAAGGCGTATCTGTTTTATTGATTCTTCGCCTGAAACATAAAGTACCTTGCGGCCGGTTTCCGCAATGCCATAAAGTGCTTGTAGCATAAGGGTGGATTTGCCTATGCCGGGATCACCGCCGATAAGGACAAGAGTTCCCGCAACAAGGCCGCCACCCAGTGCTCGGTCGAATTCTTTAATGCCGGTAAGCAGCCTTTTTTCATCTTTAAGATCAATGGAGTCGATAGGGACAGGTTCTGAAGAAGATGCGATTAAACTGTACTTTAATCCTTTAGCCTGTTTAAGGGACTGCCTTTCTTCCACCAGGGTGTCCCAAGCACCGCAGTCAGGGCATTTCCCCATCCATTTTGGTGCCTGATAGCCGCAGGCCTGGCAGCAAAATATTGTTTTTGCAGTTTTTTTCATGATTTTAAATTGTTTGAAAGTATGTTACTATCATAATTGATAAATTAGTAAAAAGCCGAATTCGTCAGGTTTTGGGTGTTAAGTTTTAGGTTAAAGAAAATGTCTCTTATAGATAGCATGTAGGCTTGAAACTATCAAGATCGTTTATCTTTTTAAAAAGGTCTTAACTTGATTTAATGATCGATTATCATATACATACACAGCTTTGCAACCATGCCATGGGAGTGATGGGCGCATATGTTAAGCGTGCGATTGAGAAAGGTTTAAAAGAAATATGTTTTTTGGATCACCTGACGATTTCTGAGCCTGGAAACAGGCTTTCAATGACGCCGGGCGAGATCCCTTTCTATTTTCAGGCAATACAAAACCTGAGAAATAATTTTAGTGGAGTTATAAATATAAAGGCCGGCCTGGAGGTAGATTTTAACCCGGAAAATACAGGTCTTGTTCAGGAGATCATAGAAACTTTTTCATTTGATGTTATAGGCAGTTCCCTTCATTTTCCGGGGAATGTCGACATTGTGACCAGCAGCTCTGACTGGAAGCATGGGAAGTTCGATACAGATTATATATATGAACTTTATTTTTCCCAACTTAAAACAATGCTCGAATATGACTATTTTGATGTGATATGCCATCTTGATTTGCCGAAAAAATTTGGGAGGAAGCCGTCAAGAGCTTTTGATAAAAAATTTGACGATATCATAATCATTATCAAAGATAAGGATCTTACCGTGGAGTTTAATACCAGCGGGTATAGCCACCCGGTTTCTGAGGCTTACCCGGCTCCCGGCATTATAGAAAAATGCCATAGAGCCGGAGTGAGCATGACAATCGGTTCAGATGCACATCATCCTGACGACGTTGGCCGGCATTTTGACAGGGCGGTTACTTTACTACAATCAGCCGGATACACACATCTGGCCTCATTTACAGAGCG
>JAUWOH010000060.1 GCA_030612225.1 Desulfobacteraceae bacterium | reverse complement strand
GTTTTTACCCGGGTAACATCCTCCATATCGACAGAGGAATTACCGGTATCGCCATCCACGCTGAGGGCGATTTCATCGTCGAATAAGGCAAGCGCCATTAACTCACGGGCTATGGACGGATCAAAGAGATGGTCAGCCATCAGCAGTAAAAATGGCTCTTGCAGGTATTCCCTGGCTTTTAGCACCGAAAGGCCGTTTTCTTTTTCCCAATCTTCGTTAAAAATGGGGGTTATGCTGCACCCCAGGCGATCGGTCAGGCTGACCAGGAAAGAGCGGATACGCTCCTCCTGGTATCCGGTTACCACATAAAAATCTTCCGCGCCAGCCTCGATGGCGCTGTGAATAACCCGTTCGATCAGGGGCAGTCCCAAAATGGAAATCAGGGGTTTGCTGTCGCCCTGCTGCCGTAGCCGCCTGCCCTTACCGGCGGCGATGATCAGACATTTCATGCCCATTTACTTATTCTCCTTTGCTAACGACCAACTCCATGTGGGGCGTTTTTCGTTTCTATAATATTCGAAAACTTATGGCGTAAAATTTTGGCCGCTGCATAGATGCTATCCAGAAGCAAAGTCTAACCCGCTCTTTTCAGCCTGTGAACGTTTAAGTGGCTATCCTTGTTGATGTAGTCTTCGACCATGGTATAGGCTTCATCGTCGGTGAACTGGCGCGCAGGATGTTTGCAGAAATAGGCCGAAGGCGCCTCAAGCACGCCACCCTGGCCGCGGTCCAAAGCCAGTTTTACACAGCGGATAGCGTCAATGGCGACACCGGCCGAATTGGGTGAATCCTCCACAGAAAGGCGCATTTCAAGGTTCATGGGCACGTCACCGAACAGTTTGCCCTCCATGCGGATGAAACAGACCTTGTTGTCCTTCTGCCATGGTACATAATCACTGGGTCCGACATGGATGTTTTCATCGTCCATTCGCCTGGCAGCCACGGCCTGAACAGCCTCGGTCTTGGATTCTTTCTTTGTGGCCAGACGCTTTTTTTCTAACATATTGAGAAAATCGGTATTGCCCCCGGTATTGAGTTGGTAAGTGCGCTCCAACTTGACGCCGCGCTTTTTGAACAGGTCGGTCAGTATGCGGTGGGTGATGGTAGCACCCATTTGCGATTTGATATCGTCACCGATGATAGGAATGTTTCTTGCCTCAAAACGACTTGCCCACTCAGGATTGCTGGCGATAAACACTGGAATGTTATTGATAAAAGCGACCCCTGCTTCCAGCGCGCAATTGGCATAAAACATGGTAGCTTCTTCAGAGCCGACCGGGAGATAGTTCAACAGGATTTGGGCGCCGGACTCCTCGATCACTTTGAAGATTTCCTTTTCGGTCAGCTCCGGCTCCTCGGATAGAACGAAAGAATTATTTTCAGGATAATCCTGCATATGACTCGCAACCCCGTCCAGAATTTTTCCCATCCGAACCAATACACCGGATAAGGGAAGATCAGAACAGAAAACCGTCGTGCAGTTGGGTTTGGCAAAAATAGCTTCATGCACATCATGGCCGACCTTGCGCTGGTCGACATCAAAAGCGGCAACGACTTCAATGTCTCCGGGCTTATAACCATTCATATCATAGTGCATCAGGCCGATGGCGTCTTCCGGGTTTTTGTTTTGGTAATAATGGATTCCTTGAATCAATGAACTGACACAATTTCCTACTCCAACAATTACAATTTTTATTTTATCCATAGATTTGGTTACCTCCTTTTTATGGTTACGTGTGAATAGATACAAAAAAAGAAACAGTCCGGTGAAACTTCTGCCCAAGGCGGTTTTTCTGCTGACGGAATGAAGTTTGTATCCGGGAGCTCGGGCTATTGTTTGCAACTTAAATAGAATTGAAATATCCGTGGACAGAGATCCGATGTCTTATCAAGGGCTTAAGTCTTAAACCAAGCTGTGGGGAATAGATGCGGTGGCAGTTGAGATGACATGAATGTCGCAGAATACGAATTGATGCCAACCTCAATGGTATAGACAATCGGCATCCTCCGTCAATTCGTTTCAATGTGGAAGCCCTTTCCCCGTGGGAAGGAAAGGCGCTAATGAAATGAATAACTTTTGTTGGTTTCAATCTTTTTTTTCATCTGATCCCCTTTTCCCAGACGGAAAAATTCGCTTCCGGCACAAAGTTGTATGGTTGTTCAACTTTGCCGGTTTATGTTTAAAACCCACCCCCCGACACCAGGCAGGTAGAATAATTTGTACGGCAACTGATACCGGTAAACGTTTAGACGATCCAATGAAGGGATGACAATCTTGGCGGCACCATGGCTCGACAGGCCAGTAGTCTGAATAATGCTCAGCTTTTCACCGTCCTGCTAAAACCTTGCATATATAGCAAAGCGAAGTGGAGATGTCAAACATATTTTGGGAGGTGGTATTTTAGATTGTTGTATTAGAGAATTATATTGATACTTACATGATTTTTTCAAAGGATTCTTTGACTATCAATTTCGCGCAGCTACGAGCAAAAGCGTTTAGATTATTAGATTTAGGGTTTTTGAAGCATTTTTCAATGATATTTCTTTCCAGTTCAAGTTTTTTATTTTGTGTAGCTGGCATATTGATTCCTCGCAAATAATTGATGATTGGGCTTTATTGTCTCCTTTTTACAGGTCAGGTCTTTCAGTCTGCTTTTGTTTTGTTCCGGCATTTGAATATAAGTGTTTTGAAAAACACCATTTAAACGAAATGTGTATGTGTGTCAAGAGAGTTACAACTAAAGGATATCGCAGTAGATATTGCGGCTATGAAGGGACAACCGCAAATTATTGCATATATCTTCTGGTAATCTTAAATATTTTCAAGCCTCAAAATTGCAGACAGCTCCAACATGTCACACAATTTCAGAAACCTGCGATATCTGCTGTACTTAAGAATCGCCGCTTTCCTCAAATTTTGAGAGATCCATACTTTTCAGGAGAAAACACCAAAAGAGAGGAAAAAAAGATCAGCGATCACCTACCCTTCCGGGCGGAATTTCAAATCAACAAACTGACCCAGAAGCTGGATCAAATTATCAACCCGGGAAATTGAATGGCGGGTCAGGACGCGAACTATTCGCCGTACATCATTTTATAACATTATTTTACATCATGGTCTCTCTCAAGATACCATAGGTTACAAACTTATTAACTAATAAGCGTCCCCGACCCCATGACTTATATGGGGTTTGCCGTTTCTTGTGGTATCATCTACCTATCTAAGGTATTCCGATTTGGGGATAATCTCAATCTTGAGAGTGGATCCCCCCGTTTTCCCAGAACTGATCTCGATATTGTAAAAGAAATGTAAAACAAATAAAAAACATTATAATTCGATCCGCTTATGTATTAAGACTGGTGCCTGATTTTATTCGGATTGAAGGGGGTAAAGAAACAGCACATATGGAAACGAGTCTCAACCGCTATAGCCTCGGCGAAGAGATTGCGAACAGCATCACACACGGGATCGGTATCGTACTGGCGATCGCCGCGTTGGGAATCCTGACTGCATTTGCTGGCATCTACGGTAATGCCTGGCATATCGTCAGCGTCAGTATTTACGGTACGACAATGATCCTTCTTTACACAGCATCGACGCTTTACCACAGCATTCAGCATCCCCGTGCAAAAAGAATTTTACGGGTCTTGGATCATTCTGCCATATACCTGCTCATTGCAGGAACTTATACGCCGTTTACCCTGGTGAGTCTTCGCGGTCCATGGGGCTGGTGGCTCTTTGGGGTGATTTGGGGCTTTGCGGTTCTCGGGGCAGTGTTTCAGTTGTCGTTAATGAGGCGATGGCGAGCAGTATCTCTGGGTTTGTATATCGGAATGGGCTGGGCAATCGTGGTGGCGATCAAGCCGCTGATCGTATCCGTTGCAGCCGGCGGCATTGTTTTTCTCATTTTGGGCGGACTGGCTTACACAACAGGCATTCTATTCTACGGCTGGAAAAAATTGAAGTTTCACCATGCGGTATGGCACCTTTTTGTGCTGGCCGGAAGTATCCTTCATTTCTTTGCTGTTTTATTCTATGTCGTACCGATCCTGGGGTAAAAAATTCAGCAGATATCTCCAACGTATCACACAATTTCCGAAACCTGTGATATTTTCTATATGCTTAAGAATCGCCCCTTCACTCAAATTCTGAGAAATCCATACTTTTCAGGATAAAACACCAAAAGAGAGGAAAAAAAAGATCAGCGATCACCTACCTCTCTGGGCGGAATTTCAAATCAACAAACTAACTCTGGAGCTGGACCAAATTATCAACCCGGGAAATTAAATGGCGGGCAAGGACGCGAACTATGCGGAACTATGGGTACATCATTTTATAACATTATTTTACATCATGGTCCCTCTCAAGATACCATAGGCTACAAACTTATAAACTAATGAGCGTCCCCGACCCTAGGCTACAAACTTATAAACTAATGAGCGTCCCCGACCCTTAATTTCCTGATATTGAAAGTTAATCTTATGAATCTGGCCTTAAATCAACCTGATCTGACAGAACACCATGGCACGCATGGTTCATTTTTACGCTCTTCACGTTTCAAAATAGTTTTACTATTCGTAAATCGAATTTGACGTCCCATATGTATCGATTAATGCAAGTATCCTTAAAACAGTGGTAAACTCAATTTACCAACATCCTTTTGAAAAATATCCGTGCTTTAGAAAAGGTTGACAAAAACCAATAGTCGATTTTTTATCAGTCCCATTATTCTGAAAATATAGCATGTCCAAACATAACCAAATCCTGGCAAACCCTCCATAAAATTTGTAAGAACCTTTCGGTGAAAAAGTAACAGGCACTATGAGTATTCCACTTTTCCGCAATTTTGGAATTAGGAATCCATCCTTTCATGTTCGGTTTTATGAAATACATTGACAAAAGAATCGATTAATTTTATGTTGTTGCAACAACGTTGTAATAACAACATAAATTCAACCACAATGAAAAAAGAAAAATGGAAAAAGAAATAAGCGTATTTCCCCTGGATAATTCCCCCGGCTACATCATCCACCGGTTAGACATGCAAATGTCTTTGGGCCTCCAGCATGCTTTCAAGGCCAAAGGATTTAATATTACCCCGGAACAATGGGGTGTTCTCAACAGACTTTGGGAGAACGAAGGTATTCACCAAAGCGCACTTGCTGAAAGAGCTGCGAAAGACAGACACAACATCACCAGGATCTTGAATCTGTTGGAAAAAAACGGTTTCATAAGCCGAACACCCGATGGAGAAGACAAGAGACGTTTAAATGTTTATCTCACTAAAGAGGGGAAAGCTCTTAAACAAAAGTTGGTCCCAATCGCCATCGGTTATCTGCAAAAATGTTTTAAAGGTCTATCTCAAAAAGAGATCGGAGACTTAAGAAGAATCCACGAACATATTTTGAAAAATTTTTGTGAAAAGGAGGAAAGCAGGTGACATATCAACACCACAAGGGTTTAAAGGAATTTCTCGACATCTTAGGGCTTATGGAGAAACCGGTAGGCATTTTTCACACCGATATTAAGCCTGCAGAGGGATTTTCACCCAAGCCGATGGATCTTCCCACCCGGGAAAAGGAAATAAAAAACGATATCGACTGGCAGGCGACCTTCGGTCAATTTTCCTGTGTTATGGGGCACATTTGGCGGGCTCGCAAAAAGAAAACGACTGCATACTTCACTGCCGAGCAATTCGGTTGTCCCGGCGGTGCTTTTTTTCTCGGCTTCATGAAGCCTCAGACCGATACTCTCATTCATTATGTTTCTACCGGAATACCTGGCTGGATGGAAGGTGAGCTTTATTGTGATTCACCGGACGAACTGAGACGGATCCAAGACTACATCGATCCGGAACCGACACCCGACAAATTTTGTGTTGTAAAGCCTTTGAGCCTCTTCACAGGTAACGAAAAACCGGAAATGGTCACTTTTTTTGCCAGGCCCGAGACCTTGTGCGGCCTTCATCAGTTAGCAATGTTTGTAACAAACGACCCTGAAGTTGTCACTTCGCCCTGGGGAGCGGCCTGCACAAACCTGATCACCTGGCCCTTTAAATATCTGGCAAAGGGTGAGAACAAGGCGGTTCTGGGCGGGTGGGATCCGTCGGCGCGCAAGTTTTTTAACACCGACGAGCTGACATTTACTGTTCCCTACGATATGTTCAGGCAGATGCTTGAGCGCTTTTCGGAGTCTTTTTTAACGACCAAGACCTGGACTACGGTTCAGAAAAAAATTGTGCGAAGCAACCGAGCCTGGGCGAGGAAAACAGACCGGTGAGGTATCCAATAGAATAGAAATGGAGCTGGCTTCATGAGAGCTTTATTGAATAAATTTAAATTCTTTTAAAAAACGTAGGAGAAATAATGGAACTTGAACTCAAGGATAAGGTGGCTTTAATTACCGGAGCAAGTAGAGGGATTGGTGCAGCCTCTGCAAAAGCGCTTGCATATCATGGCGCTGCGGTCATTATTAACTTTATACATAGCAAAGACAAAGCAGAAACAGTGCTTAATGAAATCGAAAATAGTGGCGGCAAAGGAATGATTTGTCAAGCAGATGTCAGAGACCCAGAGGCAGTGAACGCGATGGTTGGTTCTGCTATAAAGGAATTTGGAAAAATCGACATTCTTGTCAATAATGCTAATATCAATTTTCCGATCAAGCCTTTTACAGCACTTGCATGGGATGAAATAGAGGTGAAAATCATGAGCGAAATGAAGGCTCTGTATAACTGTTCCCAGGCGGTACTAAAGGATATGACAAATAGAAAATCTGGCAAACTTATATTTATAAGCAGCGGACTATCCCGCGCGCCTGGTTTTGGTTTTGCCGCGCATGCTGCTGCCAAGTCGGCTATGGACGGTATTGCAAAGGTGATGGCTATGGAGTTGGGGCCAACCGGGATAACCGTTAATGTGGTCGGCCCAGGCCTGACCTTAACGGATTCTACATCCGGACAGCCCAAAGAAATGCATGAACAGGTGGCAGCGATAAACCCACTCAGACGGCTGGGAAAACCGGAGGATATTGCCGGTGTGGTAGTGTTTTTGGCTTCATCTTTATCAGGTTATCTTAATGGAGAGTATATTCCGGTCGATGGTGGGAGTTTTATGATTTGATTATCTTGATAAATGGAGATGTCGGGAAATGGCTGAAAAGAGGTATTTCAAAATAAAGGTTACGGTAGATTCAGTTGCAGGCAAATGTCCTCTGGGAAACAAACCGGGTAGAGAAATTGTTATAGATCAGACAACGTCTGCGGGGATATGCATAAGTGCGTTTAATTCACTCAATCCCGCAATTCAGGTGTTGAAATATGGCGGCAGTTTCCCCTGGGAGGAAAATCCGGATGTTGCTTACATCTGCTGTCCTGATCATGTGAACAGAACGGTATATAAAATTGAGAGGACGGAGGAAGTGGCGTTCAAAGAATAATCAAATGGATATTTAAAGGATGTCGAGCATAGCTCAAGGAGCTTGAGAACATGAGGGTACTTTTAATATCTGCGAACACGGAAACAATCAACATGCCCGTGCTGCCTTTGGGGATGGCCTTTGTGGCAAGGGCAGCCGAAGATGCCGGTTACGAGGTGTCACAGATTAACCTGATGGCAGAACCAGAAGCGTTGAAAACGTTAACGGAGCGCATTCAAAAGGTTCAACCGGATATCATCGGCATATCCGTCAGAAACATTGATGATCAGGTTTCGTTACAGCCTCGATTTCTTCTCGATCCGGTGAAAGCTATCGTCTCTACATGCAGGCAGAGCTCTGAGGCCAAGATCGTGCTCGGTGGTGCCGGCTACAGCATTTTTCCCGGGCACGCATTAACCTATCTTGCCGCCGACATGGGTATCCAGGGAGAGGGTGAACAATCCTTTGTCACGCTTCTGGACAGGCTAAATAATGATGCTGATTTATCAAATATTCCGGGTCTGTATCATGCCGACCGAGGCATTGCCAACCCTCCGGCTACTTTCAAGAAAATCGATCAGATTTTTTTTCCTCAACCTGGCAGGCACATCTTTGCCCTGGAACATACTGGAGATGAGATTATCTGGTTACCGTTTCAAACCCGCAGGGGCTGTCCTTTAAACTGCAGCTATTGTTCAACCCCATCGATCGAAGGAGGAACCACTCGTAAGCGTGCTCCAGGTCTAATCATCGATGCATTGGCCGCATACGTGTCTGCCGGGTTCGATCATTTCTTCTTTGTGGACAACACCTTCAACCTGCCGTCCGGCTATTCAAAAGACCTTTGTGATCAAATGCTCGGATCCGGTTTGAATATTACCTGGAGAGGTATTCTCTACCCATGGAAGGTGGAAAAAGAGCTCGTAACTAAGATGGCAGAATCCGGTTGCGTCGAGGTTAGCCTTGGGTTAGAAAGCGGCTCGGATATCATACTGAGAAAGATGAATAAGCAGTATCGTACTGTAGATGTGCGTAGCGCTTCGGAACTACTAAAAGAAGGTGGTATCCGTCGGATGGGGTTCCTTCTTTTGGGCGGTCCGGGTGAAACCCAACAAACTGTGTTGGAAAGTCTCGAATTTGTGGATTCTCTTGCATTGGAAATGGTCAAAGTGACAATCGGCATTCGCATTTATCCAGACACCGAACTTGCCTTCCATGCGAGACGGACTGGAAAAATATCGCCTGATGACAGCCTTCTGTTTCCGCAGTTCTACATTGAAAATGGAATGGAGGCATGGATACGGCAAACTGTTGATGCGTGGATGAAAGATCGGCCCAACTGGATTCATTGATATAAACAATAAGCCAAATGACCGACAATAAGGGAATCTATTATTGACTGCAAGAGATTGTTGGACAGGATTGAGGGATATGACATAACTGCGCTAAGAAAGGACAGTGAAAAATTGTTCTGATTAATTATCCTGATCATGAACTCCATCCATCTTCCACAAGTTAACCATTCCAAGCATAAGCATCAGTGGAACCACAAGATATTGTGGCTATTGGATCGAGGCTAACACCTGCGATTACTGCTATCACAGGTAAATAGAGCATCCAATAACCTTTGATAGCTCCAACAACCCGGTAGATATCAGCTACAAAAATTCCTGCGATATTCGATTTAAATCGCAGTTTACAGGGATTTGACAAACCGGGCGTTGCCGATGTAAGTTTCAGATGTCCAAATCGTATCTGTAAAAAATCAATTACGTTGGATAGTTGGTAATCTCTCAATATACCTCAACTTGACATAAAACTGATATACTGGCAAGCTGCCTGTCGCCTGAACATATTTTCTCGATATACAATACCTTGTGCTTGATCACCGGATCAATTATAGTAAATTTTCCTTTGAACGCCACTTGGTTTCTACCCGATCTGATTACTGGCCGTGACAGATAGTCCGAGTATCTCTATTGCGAAGCTGGAGTCTAATGGTTGTGTCTTCAAATTTTCATGTTTTTTGCATGTCTTTGATCGAGGCACACCCCGCGATCATGAGTATTAGTAAAAGCGTTACGGTGGCATCGGTTTTCATTATTATCCTCTATCTGGTTATTTATACCCTGAAAATATTTTGCTCCGATTACTCATTACCTCTCGCTGTCTGCCTTTCATGACGAACTATGTATTGTTGGGCCATTAAGGTCAGGTAGGGGGGGGCAAATGCAACAACGAATAAGATGAAAAATACCGAGCCGTCTGCATTGCACACCAGCAAAGTGAAGAAAAAAAGTGCGGCCGGCAGGCGCAGCAACAGCGTCTTTTTCTTTACATGTAACCCGGTCCGAAATCGTAAAAAAACAAAAACCAGGCCGATTGACATGGTCCATGCTGTCGCCGCTGCAAGCTCTGCTTCTATGGGAATGTTAATCCAACGAAAGACCCCCCACCAGGATACCAGAAGAAACAGGTGAGTCCCAACTGCCGGAAGCACTATAACGAGAAGACTAAACCACAAGCGATAGTTTCGCCGCCTACCCTCCTCATAGAGAAAAGCACACAAAAAGGCAAAGCAGGCCCATCCAAGAATCCCGATGAGAGGAACATTGAAAATCCCGGGTTCTTGCCAGGCCCAGAGGCCGCTGCGCACCGACACCGTTTCGATAAATGTAGCGTCGGTTAGGACGATGCCGCCGGCAGCTAGCGGCACAAACCTGTGCCCGTATCCGAGCAGCTGGGACGCAAGGTCCCATGCACAGTGGATGAGTAGAGGCCATACGACGATGACCATCAAAGGAAGGTGGCTCAATAATATGTGCCAGCTCTGACTATAACTATAAAAGACATACAGGCGTACGCAGGTCTCTTCGGTAATCCAGGCTGAAGTGGCAACAAGGACAATCCACAGAAGAAAATGCCTGCCGTCGGGATGGTTTACCGTAAACATCACAACATAAAAGGCAGTAATTGAAATTATGATCATTTCGAAGAGAAACATGCTTACAGCCCTAAGCCCGGCAGACCGACAACAACCCATATGTGATAGGTGACAAGCATGGCGACGCCCATCCATGTGATTCGGATACAGTCTTTAGCGGTAATTCCTCGGCGCATAGCATTTTTGTAGAAAACGAGCTGTAGAAACGGCGCCGCACCCATAACAAATATGCGCCACGGAACAAACGCCAGCATATAGCCCATCGATAGGACAGCTATGGAAGTGAAGATGAGCCCGTCGACAATATGAATTGCTTTAGGTATTCCGTGGACCACCGGATAGGTTCGAATTCCGGCAACAGCATCGCCTTTTACATCCCGAAGATCATATATCACCTCGTAGCTGATTTCAAACAGATAGAAAAAAACAGCCGAAAACATCACGGTCGCCCAGCTAATTCCCGGTGGAAAACAATGGGGTCGGTTTCCCCAGCATGCCGTGGCAAGGGGGTACCCGAATACAGTGATGAGAAACCCGACGGCTGAAGCATTGTTCTTCCAGAAATATATTTGCTTCAAGCGCCGTTTTCCGGGCAAAAGGGGAAAGTTGTAAAAAAAACCCAGCACATGGCAGGTGATTCGGAGTCCGGTGATGGCCGGGTTTAAGAAATGCACCACTATCAGGGAAACCAGCAGAAACGTAAAAACGACCGATAGCAGCAGCCTGCGCTTCCGATGGACAAATACGGTTCCGGGGATCTCGTTGGCGCTGTCTTCATCAAGGTCAACCGTCTTGTTTATCAGGTTGACGATATACCAGTCCAACGCGCAGACCGCCGTAATGAGCCATTGATATGTACCGACGAACAACCAGCCAAATGTAAACACCCCCAGTGCCGCGATCGTCGTGATGTGGACCCGGCTGATATCGGCAAATGTGCGCCAAACCTGTTCTTCTCGTAACACATCTATCTGTTGGCCAACCGAAGCATTTGAAAGTGATTTCATTTGAGTCGTCTATCGATATTCTTATTGAATTATTCTGATTTTGACAACATACTTAAAATGAATCGCGTTGTAAATAATTTCTTGAAAAGCTATAGGAAAATTGCTTAGATAACTCTGTTATTATTAGCTCAGGTCACTGTTCATTGATTGATGAAGAAAAAGCCAAAGCGATGGGCATCTCCAACGTCTATGCACTTAACCCTGATTTCATGTATCTGCTATTACCACAGGTTCTCTATCGGTTTTAAAACCTGATGTATCTCCTGCATATCAGACAATTTCCGAAACCTGGGATATTTGCTATACTTAAGAATCGCGGCTTTTCTCAAATTTTGAGAGGTACATATTTTTCAGGATAAAACATTAAAAGAGAGGAAAAAAAGATCAGCGATCACCTGCCTCTCTGAGCGGAATTTCAAATCAAACAACTGACCCTGGAGCTGGACCAAATTATCAACCCGTGAAATTAAATGGCGGGTAAGGACGCGAACTATGCGGAACTATGGGTACATCATTTTATAACATTATTTTACATCATGGTCCCTCTCAAGATACCATAGGCTACAAACTTATAAACTAATGAGCGTCCCCGACCCCGGCATTTCTCAAAGGAGTTTTGATAAAAGTAACTCGCTTTAAAATTATATACGGATGAGCCAATTTCAAAACGCATTTGTAAATACCATTCCGGCGAGGTAAAGTCGGGCGAAGTTCTTTGAAAATCTACCGGAAGCCGTTAATGGCTGGGAATAATGAGCATACGCTCATAACATGCTGTTTTTGGGCATACTTG